>NZ_JAPCIY010000063.1:0-25540 GCF_027707645.1 Aeromonas sp. QDB30
GTGTTTGGAGACAGCCAGTTTACCAGCACCCTGTCTGTCAACTTCCACTTCCCCAAGATCCCGCGAAGAACCTTTTTTTATGCCCGTTTTTCGCCATCTCAGGGGAGGGCGAGCACCCTCACCCACATGGCCCCCTTGCCCACCTCGCTCCGTGGGCTCGGGGTGAGCTGGCCGCTTTCGGGGTCGATGGCATGCAGTGCCACCTCATGGGATTGCTGCCCGGTCGCGATGAGCCAGTGGCCGCTGTGGTCGATGGCAAAGCCCCGGGGACAGGCCTCGGTCGGGAAGTGGCCGAGGGGGGTGAGGGCGCCATCTTGGGGGGAGACGCCGAACAGGGTGAGCAGGCTGCTGGCCCGTTCGCTGGTGTAGAGAAAACGTCCATCCGGGGTCAGGTGCAGGTCGGCGCCCCAGCGCTCCCCCTCATAGCCTGGGGGCAGCATGTCCAGGCTCTCGCGCGCCACTATCTGTCCGTCCGCCTCCCTGTGGTAGCGATTGAGGGTGGCATCGAGTTCGTTGAGGCAATAGAGATCGCCGTTGTCCGGGTGCAGGGCCAGATGGCGGGGCCCGGCGCCGGGGGCGGTGTGAATGTCCCCCAAGGGATGGGGAACCAGCTTCTCGTCCACCAGGGCATAGCGGCGCACCCTATCCTCCTTCAGGCAGGCCACCAGCAGCTCCTGCTCCCCGTTTTGCCCCGCAAGCCAGGTGACCGAGTGGGCCGCCATCAGGTGGTCGAGACGCTGGTGAGGGGGCTGCATCCGGCCCGCCTGATCCTGGCGGGAGACGGTGACGTGGTTGAAGGCGTAGGAGGCGGCAAAGAAGAGGCGGCCGCTGTCGTCCGTGCAGGTGTGGGAGGCGCTGCCGAGCAGCGGCGCCGAGGTCGGGGCCCCGAGCCGCCCATCGGCGGCGATGGGGAAACTCAGCACCCGAAAATCGGGGCGCACCCCCGCATGGAGCCAGCGCCGGTCGGGGCTGATGACCAGGGGCTGCACCTCGCCGCCGGTCTGCACTTCCTGCAGCGGGGCGAGGGTGCCTGCTTCGAGGCGAAACACATGGATCAACCCGCTCACCGGGTTGGCCACATAGACCACTTGTTGCATTGCATCTCCTTTGCGACGGCCATCCGTCGGGTCAAGGGAAAGGGGAGTCCCGGCGTCTCAGGCGGGGATCAGGATCTCGCGAATGACGGGCACCACTGACAGTACCAGCAGGGCCGCCATCACCTGGTTGAAGCGGCGACGGGCAAGATCGTTTGCCAGCCAGCGCTTGAGCAGGGAACCGCACAGGAGCCAGAGTCCGACGCAGGGGAAAGAGACGATGAAGAAGGTCAGGGCGATGACGAGGTGCTGCTCAAAGGGGTCGCTCCCCGCGCTGGTGAAGGCGGCGATGGCGCCGGTGGCAACCACCCAGGCCTTGGCATTGACCCACTGGAACAGGGCACCCTTGAAAAAGCCGAACGGGTGGGTCCCGTTGCTGTCAGCCATCCCGTCCGTCGGGCGGGCGATGAGCCAGGCAAGATAGAGCAGATAGAGGGTGCCCGCGCACTTGATGAACATGTGGAGTTCGGGGAAGCGGGTAAAGAGCTGGCCAAAGCCCAGCCCCACCAGCAACAGCATCAGGGTAAAGCCGACGCAGATCCCCATGAGCAGGGGCAGGCTCTTGCGTATCCCGACGCTGGCGCCGGCGCTCATCACCATGATGTTGTTGGGGCCGGGGGTGACCGATGCCGAGATGGCAAAGAGCACCACGGCGTAGAGAGAGTCCATTGGGTTCCTCGTGCAGACAGTCCGTTGTCTTCCCTATATTGGGGGCGATCTGCGCTTTCCAAGGCGGGGGGCGGGCAGAAAAAAACAGGCCCCGTGACGGGGCCTGTGAAGTGGGCGGGATCAGACGGGCTGGTTCCCTGCCGGCGGCAGCGCCGGGCGGGATTCCACCTTCTGTTCGTCTCCCTGCATGTTCTTGATGTAGACGTCCATCTGGTTGAACGCGATCTCGATGCCATGCTCGCGGAACAGCACGTCGATGCGGCGGTTCAGCTCGTCGATGGCCGGGTTGCGATCCCCCAGCTCGCTCACGAAGAAGCGCAGCTCGTGATCCAGGGTGCTGGGCCCGAAGGTGAGGAAGTAGACGATGGGGGCCGGGTCTTTCAGCACCCGGCTGTTCTCCATGGCGGCCTGCATCAACAGCTTGCGGGTCAGATCCAGATCCGAGCCATAGGCCACCCCGACCCGTGCGATGACCCGGGTGACGGTGTCGGACAGGGACCAGTTGATGAGCCGCTCTATCATCAGCTGCTGGTTCGGGATGATCACCTCCTTGCGGTCGAAGTCGGTGAGGGTGGTGGAGCGGATCCTGATCTTGTTGACCGTGCCCGAGATGGTGCCGATGGTGACGGTGTCGCCGATCCGCACCGGGCGCTCGAACAGGATGATGATGCCCGAGATGAAGTTGGAGACGATCTGCTGCATGCCGAAACCGATACCGACCGAGAGACCGGCGGCCAGCCACTGCAGCTTCTCCCACTGGACCCCGAGCATGGCCAGCGCCGTCAGGCTGCCCACCCCGATCAGGAGGTAGTTGAGCATGGTGGTGAAGGCGTAGGCCGTGCCCTGGGCGAGGCGCAGCTTGGAGAGCACCAGCACCTCCAGCAGGCCCGGCAGGTTGCGGGCCAGCGACAGAGCCGCACCAAACACGAAGAGGCCGGTCAGCACGTCGCTCAGGCTGATGGGATAGAGCACGGCGTTGGCCCCGGTCCCCTCGCTCTTGTGCCACAGCACCACGCTGTCGAGGTAGGTGAAGACCGCCACCAGATCAGACCAGAGCCAGTAGAAGGCGACGCCGAACACCAGCAGCAGCATGATGCGGGTCAGACGCAGGGACTGCTGGCTGACCTCTTCCAGATCCATGGGCTGCTCTTCGATGGCTTCGCCCCCTTCCGCATCCTCCTGGGTCTTGTGTTCCCGCTTGGCGACCGCGCGGCGATAGGCCAGACGACGGGCCGCCAGCTCAAGACCGCGCAGGGCGGTGCGATAGACCAGACCCCAGATGATGATGAGGTAGAAGGACTCGATGAGCCTGCCGGTGAGTTTCAGGGCCGTGTAGTAGTAGCCAAGGGCTGCCAGCACCATCAGGGCCACCGGCGCCAGCGCCAGGGCGACGGCGGTCAGGGTCTGCAACATGCTCGCCTCGCCCTTGATGCGGGCGCGGGAGATGGGCAGCACCAGGTAGGCGGTCAGCCCCAGCAGCAGCATGGTCATGCCCTGGCCGATGACGTCGTTGCCAAGGGAGGAGGGCTCCACCACCGCCTTGGTCGACAGCATGATGAGGGGCAGCAGGGGCAGCCAGAGGTAGCGCATGCTAGTGTGCTTGGCCTGCAGCTCCGCTTTCGGGATCCGGAAGTGGGTCTCGGCGATGCCACCCGGGCGCATGACGGCCAGGTAGACGCTGAACACCAGATGACCCAGAGCCAGATTGATGGTGATCTGGAACATCAATTTGGGGCTGAGCAGACCGCTATAGCTGAGCAACAGGCCGCCAGCCAGAATAAACAGGCTGCCCGGCAGGCGTTGCAGCACGGTGAACAGCAGCGCACGGGGGGTATGCCACTGGCTGTCCTGACGAAAACGTCCCAGATCCTTGACGATCTTCTTCTGGCGCTCGAGCAGGGTGCCGCGCTTCCACAGCAGCAGACCGCCAATCAGCAACAGCGGGAAGGCGAGCAGGGAGATCCCCAACAGCTCTTCGCGCCAGCGTGTCCAATCCGGTTTCAATACCCAGTCGGAGGCTTGTTTATAAGCCTGTGAAGGCCAATTGATAAACCACTTGCCATCGATGGGCTTGTTGCTGCTCACCCAGAAGATGTGCTGTTGCAGGGTAAATTCGATGGCCGCATGGGTACGAGCAAGTTGCTGCTGAGTCAGCTGCAGGCTGATGGCGTTGGTAAGCTGGCTGTCGAGCTGGCGGTTAAGCTGGTCGAGCAGATTGATACGGGTATCGAGCAGTTTGGCAAGGCTGGCCTTGTCTTCTTCGCTGACCGGCTCCCTGCTGCTGGCGATCAAGTTGTCCAGATAGAGGTTCTTCTGAAACAGCTGGTCACGCTGCTGGCTCAGTTCGAACTGGGCCAGGTGCAGGTCGGCGATCTGCTCCTCCAGGTTCTTCACCAGGGTGGAGGGGGCCGCTTCCAGTTGCTGGTAGAGCTGATAGAGGATGCGCGAGAGCAGCAGGTTGCCCTTGAGCATCTGCACCTGTTCGTTGAGGTTGCGCTCGGTCTGGGTGCCGCGCTCCAGCATGCTCTTCGCCTGCAGGTTCTTCTGGGCCAGGGTGTTGAGGCTGTTGGTGGAGCTGATGAGTTGCTGGCTGAGCTGGTAGTTCAGCTCCTGCTCTTTTTGCACCAGGGGGTTGTCTTCGGCGGCCACCAGTTCGCCGGTCTCTTCGGCGGTCTTTTCGGTGTCCCCCAGGCGCTTGGCGCTGCTCTGCTCCTGCAATGCCTGCAGTTTCTGCTCTTCACTGGCGAGACGGGCACTCTGGTAGTCCCGTTGCTTGACCACCAGATCCTGCATGCTGGTGCGGTTGTCCAGCTCCTTTTGCAGGTTGGCCAGTTGCAGATCCAGCAGGGCCAGTTCGGCATTAAGCTTCATTTTCTCGGCGCTGCTCACCCCGTCCCCGGCGTTGAGGCGGGTGCGGATCTCCTGGCTGCGCTGATAGGCGCGGCTCATGCTGGCCTGGGCCCGCTCCGGCAGGGTCTGCAGGTTGGTGATCTGGCTGCCGATGGTGCCAAGGGCCTCCTGGGCCGCCTGCATGTTGGCCATGATCTCGGGTTGGCGGGCATCGAGCTCCGCCAGGCTCATGGTGGCGTATTCGCTCTTGAGCTGCTCCGGGCTTTTGCCCTGGGTCAGGGCGTCGAGCTTGGCGCCGATCTCCTTGAGCTCTGCCGGCAGGGTGCGCAGGCGTTCGCTCTGGGTTTTGGCCTTGGTCTTCTCCTTGTCGATGCTGTCGAGGAGGGAGAGGGTGTCAGTCAGGAACTTCTGGTCCGCCTGCTGGCTGGCCGTGGGGGTGTCCGATTTGCCGAGGGCGTCGAGCGCCCGCTGCACGGTGGCGCGCTGGGGCAGATCCTGCGCCAGGGTGCTCGGGGTCCAGAAGGTGATGAGTAAACAGAGCAGCGGCAGCAGGGTGGCCGAGGCTCTTTTGAAGCGTGTTGAGAGCATAAAGCGTCCGGGTGATTATGCGATGTTCGGGGGATTTTCCACCAGGGTAAAATCCGCGTGGATTCTAGCACCGGCGCAAGAGGGGCAGCAGGGGGAGAGATAAAAAAAAACGGCGCCCGCAGGCGCCGCTTTCATCGGTTCAGGACGGATTACAGTACGTGAACGGAGGCGGTGTTGGTGGTACCGCTCGGTACCAGGGCACCGGAGACCATGACAACCACGTCACCCTTCACGCCCATGCCGATTTCCAGCGCGGCTTCTTTGCCGATGCGATAGAAGTCGTCGGTGGAGGCGATGGAGTCAACCACGTGAGCAACCACACCCTTGGTCAGCACCAGCTGGGCAGCGGTCTTCTTGTTGGTGGTGATGGCCAGGATCCAGGCTTTCGGGAAGTACTTGCGGATGGCCTTGGCAGACTTGCCGCCTTCGGTGGCAACCACGATCAGCGGGGCGTCCAGCTTCTCGGAGGTCTCTACCGCGCCTTTGCAGACCGCTTCGGTGATGCGCAGCTTGTTGCTGTCATTGGCAGCAGACAGGTTGGACGGCATCACGGCATCGGTACGCTCGCAGATGGTGGCCATGATGGTCACGGCTTCCAGCGGGTACTTGCCCTTGGCGGACTCACCGGACAGCATCACTGCGTCGGTACCGTCCAGGATGGCGTTGGCCACGTCGCCGGCTTCGGCACGGGTCGGACGCGGGTTCTTGATCATGGAGTCCAGCATCTGGGTGGCGGTGATGACCACTTTGCGGGCTTTGTTGCACTTCTCGATGATCATCTTCTGGGCGAAGATCACTTCTTCTACCGGGATCTCGACACCCATGTCGCCACGGGCAACCATGATGCCGTCGGAGACAGCCAGGATCTCGTCGAAGTTGTCCAGGCCTTCCTGGTTTTCGATCTTGGAGATGATCTGGATGTTCTCGCCGCCGTGGGCTTTCAGGTGCTCACGGATTTCCAGCACGTCTTCTTTCTTGCGAATGAAGGAGGCAGCAACGAAATCAACGCCTTGCTCGCAACCGAAGATGAGGTCGCGCTTGTCTTTCTCGGCCAGGGCCGGCAGCTTGATGGAGACGCCCGGCAGGTTGATGCCCTTGTTCTCGCCCAGGTCACCGTTGTTGAGCACTTTACAGATCACTTCGCGCTCGGTGATTTCGATGACGTCCAGGCCGATCAGGCCGTCGTCAACCAGGATGCGGTTGCCGACGCGCAGGTCGCTGGCAAAACCGGCATAGGTGACGGCGACTTTGTCTTTGTTGCCCACCACGGTCTGGTCGGTGGTGAAGGTGAAGGTCTGGCCGGCGACCAGGGAGACGTCGTTGCCGCCTTCGAGCTTGATGGTGCGGATTTCCGGACCCTTGGTGTCCAGCAGGATGGCTGCGTGCTTGCCGGTTTCGGCCATGACAGCGCGCAGGTTGCTGATGCGACCACCGTGTTCGGCGTAGTCGCCGTGGGAGAAGTTCAGGCGCATGACGTTCATGCCGGCATCCAGCATCTTGCCCAGCATTTCTTTGGATTCGGTCTTGGGACCGATGGTGCAGACGATTTTGGTCTTTTTCATGTCAGTCTTCATGGTTAAGGAATTTCCGCCGTGCAATATACACCAGTTTTTGGATACTTTTTATGATCCAGAAACAACGTTTTGAGCGAAAACGGCCTCAATTTGAAAGATAACGTTTTCGCTCACAGCTCATTTTAGGGGCTAAAATAATTGATTTTCCGCAACTGAGGCCATTTGGTTCCCATTTCTGGCCCCGCATCCTGCCCGATCCCATGTTGTTAAATGACAAACAACAGGGCCCCCTTGCCGGGGCGATCCGGCCCGATGCCGTTGGCCGTCATCCAGTGTAGTCACTCCCTCCCGTGGCGTCAGGGCGAAGCAGCGCAAGGCAGGAGCCGGTTGGCCTACAGCGGAAAAAAACGCGCCCCTCCCGGCACGCCGGGAGGGGCGGCAGCCCTCTGGATCAGCCGAAGAACCAGTAGCCGCGGTTGACCAGCCGGGTCAGCAGTTGCAGGAAGCCCGCCTGATCGGCCAGTTCCACCAGCGCGTCCTGGGTGATGATGTCCTTGTCGCACAGGAGCGCGATGGCGGCCGGATCCTCGCTTGGCAGGGTCCAGGCTTCGCCGTCGATGTAGCAGGTGCGGCTCTCGCCGCTGAACCAGACGCTGCGCAACCCCGGCACCTTGATGGCGGGCTCCCCCTGGCTCAGCAGGTCGGCCACCTCGTCGGCGCTGTAGTCCGGCTCCACCGGATTGACGTCCAGATCGTGCTTGGCCTCGGAGATCATGGTGCCGAACCACTCCTTGAACAGGGTCTCGTCGTCGAGGGCCTGTTGCATCAGCTCCCGCAGGCGGTGCAGCTCGTGGGGCTGGATCTCCCCGTGGCGGGCGCGGGGCTGGAGGTCCGGGTCGCCGTAACGTTCGGTGCGGATCTCGTTGTCGATCAGGTGATCGGCAAAGGAGGAGACAAGGGCCTTGGCGTCCGGTGCGCGGAAACCCACCGAGAAGTTCAGGGAGGGCTCGATGGCGTAGCCCTCGTGGGGGAATCCAGGCGGGATGTAGAGGATATCGCCCGGCTCCATGATGACGTCGATGATCGCCTCGAACGGCTCGCAGTGCAGCAGGGCCGCGTGGGCGGCGAACTCGTTCAAGGGCTTGGCATCGCCGACCCGCCAGTGACGCTTGCCCTGACCCTGGGTGATGAAGACGTCGTAGTTGTCGATGTGGGGGCCGACACCGCCGTGAGGGGTGGAGAAGCTCACCATCACATCGTCAAAGCGCCAGCCCGGGATGAACTGGAAGGGCACCGCCAGCTCGTGCACCTCGGGTACCCAGTGGTTGCACGCCTGCACCAGCACGGTCCAGTTCTCTTCCCCCAGGTGATCGTAGGATTCGAAGGGGCCGTGGGCCGCCTCCCACTGGTTGTTGAAGCGGGTGACCAGGCGCGATTCGATCACCTCCTCCATGGCCAGACCCGCCAGTTCGTCCGGGCTGATGGGATCCTGAAAGTCGGTGAAACCGCCCTTGATGAGGAGCGGGCGCTTCTGCCAGTAGTGCTCGAGGAAGTGAGCGATATCCAGATTGAGTTGGTACATGGTGCTTCTCGTATCTTGTGAGAGGGCTTGCCCAAGGCGGGCTTGGGCAAGGGCTCTGAAATGGCCCGATAGAGGGTGATCATATCAAATGGGCCAAAATCAACGGGGGCCCTGCCGTCATGACAGAGCCCCCGCCGGTTCGGTTACATCACTTATTTCAGCAGATCGACCAGACGCTGGGCGTCGCCGATGTAGTTGGCCGGGGTCAGCTTCTTCAGCTCTACCTTGACCGCTTCCGGCAACTCCAGGGTGTCGATGAAGGTGCGCATCCCTTCGGCGTCGACGCGGCGACCACGGGTCAGCTCTTTGAGCTTCTCGTAGGGCTTCTCGATGCCGTAGCGGCGCATCACGGTCTGGATGGGCTCCGCCAGCACTTCCCAGTTGGCGTCCAGATCGGCGGCCATGGCGTCCGCGTTGGCTTCCAGCTTGGAGATGCCCTTCAGGGTCGCCTGATAGGCAATCAGGGAGTAACCCACCGCCACACCCAGGTTGCGCAGCACGGTCGAGTCGGTGAGATCACGCTGCCAGCGGGAGATGGGCAGTTTGCTCGCCAGGTGCTGGAACACGGCGTTGGCCAGACCCAGATTGCCTTCGGAGTTCTCGAAGTCGATGGGGTTGACCTTGTGGGGCATGGTGGAGGAGCCGATTTCGCCGGCGATGGTGCGCTGCTTGAAGTGACCCAGGGAGATGTAACCCCAGACGTCACGGTCAAAGTCGATCAGGATGGTGTTGAAGCGGGCCAGGGCATCGAACAGCTCGGCGATATAGTCGTGGGGCTCGATCTGGGTGGTGTAGGGGTTCCAGGTCAGGCCCAGGGAGGTGACGAACTCCTCGGAGAACTGGTGCCAGTCCACATCCGGGTAGGCGCTGATGTGAGCGTTGTAGTTGCCCACGGCACCGTTGATCTTGCCCAGCAGCTCCACCGCCATGATCTGCTTGAGCTGGCGCTCCAGACGGTAGGCGACGTTGGCCATCTCCTTGCCCATGGTGCTCGGGGTCGCCGGCTGACCGTGGGTACGGGAGAGCAGCGGCATGTCGCGGTACTCGACGGCCAGGCGCTTGATCTCGCTGATGAGCTTTTCGCAATAAGGCTTGATCACCTCTTCCCGGGCGGTCTTCAGCATCAGGCCGTGGGAGTTGTTGTTGATGTCTTCCGAGGTGCAGGCGAAGTGAATGAATTCGCTGACGGCGGCCAGCTCCGGGTTCACTTCCACCTTCTCTTTCAGGAAGTACTCCACCGCTTTCACATCATGGTTGGTGGTGCGCTCGATCTGTTTGATGCGGGCGGCATCCTGCTCGTTGAAGTTGCTGACGATGCCGTCAAGCACGGCATTGGCTGCCTCGCTCAGGGCAGGGACTTCCGGGATCCCGGCGTGGCTGGCCAGTTTTTGCAACCAGCGCACCTCGACTTCGACGCGAAAACGCAGCAGACCGAATTCGGAGAAGATAGGGCGCAGGGCATCGGCCTTGTCGCCATAACGACCGTCAATCGGGGAAACGGCAGTCAGCGCGGACAGCTCCATGGGGTGAACTCCTGATGATTGGTGTGGGGGTTAAAATCGTTTGGCCAGTTCCACCATCTTCTTGCGGGCGAAGATGATCTGGGTACGGCTGCCGCCGAGCTGGCGCCACAGCACCACGGCGCGGATGCCTGCGAGCAGCAGGGCGCGCACCTTGTGCTGCACCAGGGGCTGCTGCAGGAACAGCGGGGTGCCCGCCACCTGGATGCGCGGCCCGATGGGGCTGATAAGGTCGCTGTAGATGCTCGCCATGTTGGCCAGGATCTGCTCGTCGAGCAGATCGAAATGCTGTTGCTGGCGGCCGATCTGGCTGATCCGCTCCCCCAGCATGTTGAGGATGTCCTTGCGCTTGGCGAGCTTGCGCTCCAGCGCGATCAGGCTCACCACGTAGCGGGTCAGCTCGGCATTCTTCTGGCTGCCGTCGGCCCCCAGCTGTTCCACCAGGGCGCGATAGCCGTCGCGAATGGCCAGGTGGCTGCCGAACACTTCCAGCGGCTGCGTGGGGTTGGTGACCAGAATGCTTTGCAGGCTCTCGCGCAGGGAGGCTTCGTCGCAGGAGCCGTCACGGGCCACTTTCTGCACCAGATAGGCGGCCTGGCAGATGCCTGCGAAGGCCATGGTTCTGTCTTGGAATTTGTCGCTCATATCTTCACGGCCCTGTTCTGTTCTTTCACCGGCCGATGCCATGAGCCGGCCTGGAATGTGTCGGCCATGTCTTCACAGCCCTGTTCTGTTCTTTCACCGGCCGATGCCATTATCCGGCCTAGAATGTGTCGGCCATGTCTTCACAGCCCTGTTCTGTTCATTCACCGGCCGATGCCATGATCCGGCCTGGACGTTGCCAATCATGTATCGCTGCCTGGTACTGTTTTTCTTTGTCCCCTTTCCCTCAGGGAGAGGGTCAGGGTGAGGGTGGTTACCCCCTCATCCCCAACCCTTCTCCCGCGAGGGGAGAAGGGAGTACAGCGCGGACGCTCGTGAGCGCCCAGCCCTTAGACCGGATGGCTGAAACGTTGTTCGATGATGCCGCCGCCCAGACACACTTCCCCGTCGTAGAAGACGGCGGACTGGCCCGGGGTCACCGCAGCCTGCTTCTCGTCGAAGATGACCCGGATGGTCTCGTCGTCGATGGGCTGGATCAGGCAGGGGATGTCTTCCTGCCGATAGCGGGTCTTGACGGTGCAGCGGCGCGGCGCGCGAATGGGGGTGCGATCCACCCAGTGCAGCTGGCTTGCGACCAGGCCGTCGGAGTAGAGGCGGGGGTGTTCCCCTTGCGCCACCACGAGCGTGTTGCGCTCCACCTCTTTGTCCACCACGTACCAGGCCTCTTCGGTGGCATCTTTGCGACCGCCAATGCCAAGCCCCTTGCGCTGGCCCAGGGTGTGGTACATCAGCCCCTGATGCTCGCCGATGATCTTGCCGTCCACGGTTTCGATGGGACCGGGCTGGGCGGGCAGGAACTTGGCCAGGAAGTCCTTGAACTTGCGCTCACCGATGAAGCAGATGCCGGTGGAGTCTTTCTTCTTGGCGGTGATGAGATCCAGCTGCTCGGCGATGCGGCGCACCTCGGGTTTTTCCAGATCCCCGACCGGGAACAGGCTCTGACCCACCTGGGCTTCGCTCAGGGTATAGAGGAAGTAGCTCTGATCCTTGTTGGTATCGAGGCCGCGCAGCAGGCGCGGGCGGCCGGTGCTGTCGTCACGGCGCACATAGTGGCCGGTGGCGATGTAGGTGGCCCCCAGCTCTTCGGCGGCGAATTCCAGGAACGCCTTGAACTTGATCTCCTTGTTGCACAGGATGTCCGGGTTCGGGGTGCGACCCGCCTTGTACTCTTCCAGGAAGTGCTCGAACACGTTGTCCCAGTATTCGGCGGCGAAGTTGATGGTGTGGAGTTTCATCCCCAGCTTGTCGCAGACGGCCTTGGCATCAGCCAAATCCTGGGCGGCAGAGCAGTACTCGTCCGTGTCGTCTTCTTCCCAGTTCTTCATGAACAAGCCTTCGACCTGGTAGCCCTGCTGCTGGAGCAGGTAGGCCGAGACGGAAGAATCCACGCCGCCGGACATGCCGACGATCACCTTGATTTGGCTGTTGTCTGTCATTAGTCGAAGTTACCAGTTCGTTTAAACGGGGCGTATTCTACCAGAGTTTTGCGCCCCCGGTCACATCTCCCTGCCGCCGTTCCCCTTGGAAGCCCGGCGGCGGGAAATCGTTTTTCTATTTGTCGGCGCCATGATGAAAAAATGGCGCCAAACGGTCCCGCATAGCCTGTTCACGATCTGTCACGAGAGGCCGTCAGCAAGGTAAAGAGCAGCGCAGGAACCGGAACGTATAGATATACGTGAGGATTCCGAGCAGCACATGAGCCTTGATCATGGTCTCGCAGTAAGAGCGTGGGCAGGCTCTCAGATGAAGGCCTTGAGGGCCGACAGCGGCAGCCTGGTGCCTGCCAGATAGTCCTGGATACACTGCCACACCAGGGGGCTTCGCAGGGCGGGCTTGCACTCGGCAATCTCCTCCAGGCTGAGCCAGTGACAGGCCAGTACGTCACCGTCGGGATCCTCTGGATGGTGCTGACCGGGCGACTTTTCAAGGTCGAAGATGACGGCGGTGCGCACAAAGGTGGCCTCGCTGTCCGCCGGTTTGAAGAGGTAGACCCCGAGCCAGCCGGTGGGGGCGGCGGTGAGTCCCGTCTCCTCCTTCAGCTCGCGGCAGGCCGCCTGGATGAGATCTTCTCCCGGCTCCACGTGGCCGGCGGGCTGGTTGAAGCGGCGCTTGCCCGCAATCTCCTCTTCCACCAGCAAGAAACGCCCCTGCCAGTGCACCAGGGCGGCCACGGTGAGGCGGGTGGGCAGCGGTGGGTGATCGCTCATAAGGACTCCTTGTCTTGTTGGCTGTGCACCGGCAGGGGCGCTCGATGCAGATCCGCTGTCGCCTTCATTCAGAGGGCTTGGGGCGAGCCGGACGGCGGGCGGTGGTGCGCCCGCCGCTGCGATTGCCGGGGCGCGGGTCTGCCCCGCGGCGGTCCCGCCCCTGGGGTGGCTCCTGATCTGTTGGCCGAGCGGTGCGGGGGGCGCTGCGGCCAGTGCCCCCCGCTGCGGCGGATGCCCGTGCTTTGCCTTGCGTGGCGGCTGGTCGTGGCGCGGGTGCCAGCTCGGGGGCGGGCAGGGCGCGGCTCTCTCCCGGCGCCAGCCCATCGAGGGTCCACTCCCCGATGGCGTAGCGGATGAGGCGCAAGGTGGGGTGGCCGATGTGGGCGGTCATGCGCCGCACCTGGCGGTTGCGCCCCTCCACTATTTTGATCTCCAGCCAGCAGGTGGGGATCTCCCTGCGCTCGCGAATGGGCGGGTTGCGTGGCCACACCGCAGGGTCATCCATGATGCGCGCCCCGGCGGGCAGGGTCATGCCGTCGTTGAGCTCCACACCGGCGCGAAGGGCGGCCAGTTTCTCCTCGCTCGGGATGCCTTCCACTTGCACCCAGTAGGTCTTGGGGGTCTTCTCTCCCGGCTGGGTGAGGCGTGCCTGCAACTTGCCGTCGTTGGTGAGCAGCAAGAGCCCTTCGCTGTCTCGATCCAGCCTGCCCGCGGCATAGATGCCGGGCTCTTTGATGTAATCCTTGAGGGTCTCGCGGCCCGCCTCGTCGGTGAACTGGCAGAGCACCATGTAAGGCTTGTTCAGGAGCAGCAGCTTGCGAGCCGCCGGGGCGGGGGCCGGTTTGCGCTCGTTGACGCTCCCTGGGTGCCGGGCCTCCCGGCGTTGGGATGGGCGCGCCGTGGTAGGCCCGCTGGCCGTGCGGCCTGCGTCAGGGCGGGCGGAGAGGGAGAGACGGGGGCGGGCTGATTTCATCGCATGCATACCAAAAACAGGGGATGGCGGAGTGTACCACAGGGGGCGGCCATCAGGGGGAGGGCGGGGCTTCCCTCTCGGGTCAGGGGGAGGCGGTGTCCGGCGCCAGTGCGAGGGAGAGGCGCAGCATGTCCTTGTGCTGGATGCCGTGCTCCATCAGGGGCTCGGGATAGTGGATGAGGAAGTGATCCTTCACGACGGCATGGACGCGAAAGCCGTGGCGCTGGTAATAGGTGAGCTGGTGGCCGAAGCTGCCGGTACCGAGCTCGACGCGGCCTATCCCCTTCCCGGCCAGGTTCTCCAGCACGAAGCGCAGCAGGCCGGAGCCGATGCCCTGCTGCTGGCGGTTGGGGGCAACGGCGATGTTGAAGATCTCGGCGGTTTGCTCCCCCACCAGGCCCGCCACGCAGGCCCCCACGACCTCGTTGTCCGCCAGGGCGGCAAAGCCCCAGGCCCCGGGCAGGTAGGCGGCGATGCGCGACGCGGCGGGATCGGCCTCCAGCAGCAGGGCCAGCGGCAGGTGGGCGGGGTTCATCTCGACAAACGTCATCCTTGTTTCTCTCCCTGTTTGTGACGGCGCGCGCCGCGCAGCACGATGGCGGGCTTGACCGATGTGGTGGCCCGGACGGCGTTCCTCTCGCACGGCATCTCGCCCGGTGTGGATGCCACCAGCCGGATCAGGGTCTGCCACGGCTGCTTGCCGTGGGCACGTCCTTGCCCCTGTGTCCCGATGGGGTTCACCCGCGTCTCAGTGGGCGTCATGCCGGGGAACAGGGGGACTGGTCCCCGGGAGCGGCGCCGGGCGGTTGAGCAGGAAGACCACCTCACCCCGGTAGTGGGGGGAGGCGGCCAGTGTTGTCTGCCAGGCGGGATCCCACTCCCCATCCTGCACCAGCCCTACCTTGAACGGGATGGTCAGGTGCGCCATGGCGGGCAGATAGGCCTGATAGCCCGGCACCGTGCGCGTGCCCTGATAGGTCTGGATCACCAGCTCGTCCACGGGCAGGCGATTGAGCTCTGCCACGTCCCCCGTTTTCGCCCAGTCGAGCAGCCCCGTCACGCTGAGCTTGCACCCGGGAGGCAGGGCACGCCGCGGTTGTTGCAGGGCATTGCCATAGCGATCGAGCTGGCGGGTCGCCGCATCGAAGTCGATCTGGATGCCCGCCACCCTGGCCCCGGCCGCGCGCCACCCCTCGTAGAGGCGCACCAGCACCTGCTCGTGGGCCGGGGAGAGGGGGAGGGCGTTGACACGCACCACCAGCCAGACCTGCCCGGCCTTGAGGGGGGAGGGAACCCGCCCCAGCTTGACGAAGCGGGGACCGCCGGGCCTGTCCAGGATCTCCCCCTGATGCAGATAGAGGGTGCTGGCCTGTTCCAGTACCGGCTGGTGGCGGGTGGCGGACCAGAGCCAGAACCCGTGATAGGCGCTGGCATCGACACTGGCCTCAAGGGGGGTGGCCAGGGCCGTCAGCAGCAGCGCCAGCAGGGCGCGTTCAGGGGGTCTGCTCATGGCTCACCAGTAGTATTTGAGGGATCTGGCCCACACCGAGTTGCCATAGCGCTGCTTGAGGGTGTTGAACCAGGCCTGCCGGGTGCGTTTGGGGATCTCCTGGCTGTCGCAGCTGTTGTAGCCGGAGGGGGCATAGCACTGGATGGCGCGATAGAGGGCATAGCTCTTGTCTTCGGGCTCTGCCTTGGGGTTGGCCATCACGGCCTGATAGAGGGCGAGGCGACTCGGGAACGTGGGACGCTCGTCTTGCGCCAGCCCCCAGATCATCTCGCGATCCTGCCACAGGTCGATATGGGGATCCCGGCTGCGCAGGTACTCCCCGAAGCAGTTGAGGGCATGACCATCGTCGGGGCGCTGCACCAGGGTGCCAAGGGTCTGGGCCAGATCCCGGCAGTGGTAGCCCTGGGGCGTCCCCTCTCCGCGCCACTGGAACGCCGAGAGGCGCACATCCCCGTTGGGCACGGGCTCCCAGGGCGCGTCGGCGGGAGGGGTCGCCTCCTTGTAATCGGCGGGGATGAGGGCCACATCCTGCAAGAAGGTGGCCGGGTCGCTGGCGATGAGATCCCGCACCAGCAGGGTATGGAGCGCAATCTGCCGCTCCGCCGCGCTCGGGCCCTGACTGGCTTGCTGGCGCAACAGGGCAGGTTCGGCCTCCTGCTTGAGCACGGCCGTGCGGATGCGCAGCTGGGTGATGGGGCTGCCCGGCTGGAAGATGGCGGCCGTGTTGCCGGTGCGCACCCAGTGATCCGCCAGCACGTTCTCCACGAACGCCTGCTGGGCCTGACCCAGGGGGGAGGCCACCAGCGCCATCAGGGCCTGCTCGGCCTTGTCGAAGGCCTTCATGCCCTGCCAGGCCCAGATGCGCAGCATCTGGTGGCTGAATGCCAGGGTGGCGTCCTCCTGCCCCGGGGAGGGCAGGGCCAGCACCTGCTCGAACTGCTTGTCCAAAAAGAGGGCGTAGGCCTTGAGATAGGCCGCCTGCGCCTGGTGACCGGTTTTTTGCAGGTGCGCGATGGCGTCGTCCAGCTGGGCATCTTGCCAGTCCCGCGGCCGCTCATAGGTCGGTCTGAGACCCCGCAGGGCATTGACGAACAGCAGCGCCGGCTGGGCCGAGTCCTGATAGGTCGCCTGATGGCGATAGGCATCGCCACTGAGCAGGGTGAGATCAATCTCGTTGACCAGGGCCTCCAGCGCCGGCAAGGGCTGGCGGGTTGCCATGGCCTCGTCATAGGCATCCCGCAGGGCGCCGAGATCACCGGCCATCCACTGGATGCGTCTGAACAGTCCTCTGGTCGAGCTGGCGTAGCGCCCTTGCGGGTAGGCCGCCAGATAGGCCTGACCCTGGGCCATGGCGCGGCGAAGGGCCTCCTTGTCACTCCTGATCACGTCCTGATCGCCGTATTCGTCCTTCGCCTCCTTCATCGCGAGGTTGATCTCCGTGCGCATCACCATGTAGGTCGCGCTCTCGGCCACCCAGGGGGCCTTGGCCTGCTGCAAGGCGGCAAAGCCTGCGCGGGCCTCCTCGAAGCGGCTCTCGTAGAAGTGCCGGGCGGCCTGCAGATACCCCTGCCACTCCAGGGCAGCACCGCTCATTTCGGTCGCGGGGGCCGGGCTCTCCTGCTGCCCCAGGATCAGCAGACGGCTTCGCAGCAGCGACGTGCGCTCCGGGGCGGGCACCTCGCTCTGCTCGAGGGCGTCCAGAAACGAGCTGACCGAGGAGAGGGAGTTGGAGATGGCGTGGCCGTAGAGGGAGTCGTGGCCCGCGTAGTGCTCGAGCAGCGGGGGGAGGGACGGGTCGTAGGCGGCCAGCCGGCTGCCGAGCTGCTCGCGCAGCGCCGGGTCCTCCACCTCCTCCGGCTGGGGGAGGCGGGTGAGGTAGAACAGCGGCTGGCTGCGTTCGTTCAGCGGATCCGCCGGCAGGGTGAAGGGGAGGGGGTGATGCTGGGCATCCCCCAGCAGCATCAGCAGGTTGCCCCGGGTGTCGTTCTCGTTGAGATAGAGCGGATAGGTGGGGAGAGGGCAGTCGGTGAGCCAGAAGCCGCACCCGTCACCGTCACCGGAGGCGAGGGCGGGCAGTGCAACCAGCGTCATCGCCAGCACCGAGCAGTGGGTCAGAGATGTCATGGGATCGCTATCCGTTTGTGGGCCCGCGCCGTGCGTGACGCCCGGGCCGGAAAAGGGGGTTCGCAGTGGCGGGCAATAGTACGAAAGAGGGTCACAAACGACAACCCATTCTGACCTGGTCGGCGCTCTCCCTGTCAAGACGCCTGCGCCATCCCCCTGTCCCGAGCATGTGCTCTTTGCAGCTTTGCGGGTGTCAGTATCTGCCATCGCCATACATCGCCATACAAAAAGGGCGAATGTGGATGCTTATATAGGGGGCTCTTCGGTGCGAAAGAGCGCCTTGCCGCAGGCGAGGCAGGTGTGGCGAAAGCGATGATCAGGCCAGCCGGTCTGGGGGTGGCCCAGCACCTTGTCGGAGCCGCAGGCGCAGCAGCGCGCCCCCAGTTCATGGTCGATGGCGCATTCGGGATGCTGGTGCAGGTAGTCGGCGCGGGTGGGCAGGCGCAGCCAGTCGGGCTGGGCATGGCGCTGGTTCCAGAAATAGCACCCATAGAAGGTGCCTGCGGCGACGGGCAGGGCAAACCACCAGAAGAGATCCATGTCATGACTCCGACGAGAGGGGATGAGGGCGGCAACAACCCGCTCAGCAGGCGTGGTGCGGCTTCATTTTATCGGGGCGGGAGTGGGGCGGGATATGCCCGGATGGGTAACAAGCGAACCTGCTGGTGGTCGGGTTGGCAAGCCGCAGGGCCGGGATTGGGGATTATCTATCCATTAAAGAGATGGGTTGTGTCATAACCCATCGTATTTTTGGATGGACAAGGGGGCCTTTCCGGTCGCAAAACCTGGAGAGCGGGGCGTTTTTGTGAAAAAAAATGTGCATACACTCGTCATGCCGATCTCAAGGGCGTCATTGAGCGAGTGATAAATATCAAGATATTGATATAAATGGCAAAAATGGTGTTTTTATCAGGCGTTTTCAGGGGGATGGTTGGGGCTTCATAAGGAGCTTCAACCCATTTTCTAGATTGGTTTTTGCATAATCAATCGTTTATTTTGTTGGACAATTGGGGAAAACCTGGTGTCCAATCGGGTGAGCAGGTTGGCCAAACAGTGCCGTCAGCCAGTGTGTAACCCGAGATGTAAGGAGACATCCTGATGGAAAAACTTGACCAAAAAATCGACACCATGCGCCAGGAATTCGAGTCCCAGGGGCAAAAACAGGCCCAGGACAGATGGCAGGCCAGGGTCGATGAACTGCAACGGGAGCGCAGCGAAGCGCCCCAGCCGGAAGCGGCAGAACACTAGCCCCTGGCGGCCTTGTGGCCACCGAGTGAGCGCATAATGAACAACCACCGCCCTGTTCGGGGCGGTGGTTTTTTTGCGCAGTGGCTAGAGGCGATAGAGGTTCTGGGCCGCATCGAACAGCTCCGCGCGCTCGCCGGTGCCGCCGTTGAAGGCGGTGTGGAAGAAGCGCAGCACCTTCTCGTTGGCGAGGGCATCCCCTTCAAAGTAGGCGTGAGAGTCCCCCACATGGGGCTGATTGGTCACGTCCACGTAGGTGGCCGTTCTGGCGTCCAGCCGCCGGGTGTAGTGGCCGAGCCTCGCCTTTTGCTGCTCCCCCATCTTCATGCGCGATGCCATCAGGGCACCATCGCACTCATTGATGGTGATGTAGAGGCGGTTGCGACACTGGATGCGATCGACCCACTGGGCGTGAAGCTCGTTGTTGGTGTCGGCGGCGGCCATGATGATGTTGTCGAACAGCAGCTGGTTGGCGTGGTAGGTGGTGCTGCCCAGCAGGTGCTTGAACAGGTAGTTGCCCATGCTGTGCAGCAGCAGATTGATGGTGAAGGGGCAGCGCTTGTTCACCTCCTTGGCGAAGTAGCGATCCCAGGCCTCGCCGTTGTCGGTGAACTTCTTCTGGGCTTTCTCTTCCAGTTGCGTCACATACTGGCCGTTGAACTCGTCGAGCAGCCCCTTCATCTTCTCCAGCACCCGGTCAAGGGCCCCGGCCGAGGCCAGGGCATCGCGCTTGTCGCTCTTGTAGCTCAGCACGCCCCGGGCGCCGCCGCCATTGGCGGGCCAGCTGAAGCAGAGCACCTCGACACCGTAACGGGCCTCGAGCCCCGCGGCTCGCTCCAGCACATCGTCAAGATCGTTGTTGAAGCCGTGTACGAACAGCAGCAGGTGTTTGCCGGTCTTGAGCTTCTGCTTGGCCGTGCTGCCGGTCCCGGCGCAGCGCTCCAGCAGCTTGCGCGCTACATAGGCGCTGGCCGGGTGGGGGAGGTCTGGGTCAAGGCCGACGCTGGCGGCCATCTCGCGGTGATCTGATCCGGCAGCAGGTCCAGCTGCCACTGCTTGCCCTGACGCCGGGCCTCGGCGAGGCGCAGTTCGTTGGGGCCCTCTGCGGGTTTTTCGCCAAAGATCTCGCTGGGGGTCTTGCCCTGCTCGTTGACCATCCGGTTGGTGACGATAAACATGGTGTTCTCCTTGTTGTCGTGCTCTCTTCATGACCGGCCACGCCCCGGGCGCCCCGATCACTGGCAAAGAGCCTAGTCCGGATCCGGCAGCCTGTCCCCCGGCGTGCCTTGCCTCGCCAAAGGGGTTACGACGATGTAAAGGCGAACGGGATTTGGGGGAGTGGCGCCTTCGGGGCGGTGAGGGCAGGGAGACGCTGTCATCACTAGAGGAAGAGGTCCGGATGGACGGGGCCTGCGCCTCGTCAGGACCTGAGGGCGGCGAGGGAGGAGGGGATCCTCAGGCGCACTGTGATCCACTCCCCGACTATGGTCTGACATGCACGCCCGCTATTTGATTATGCAAATGGATGGGCTTAAGATGGCCGCGCGCAACGATCAGATTGATAACAAACGGAAGTTAGGAGATGCCGATGGAAAGCAAAGTAGTTATCCCGACCCAGGGCCAGAAAATCACAGTCGATGCCAGCGGCAAGCTGCAGGTTCCCCACAATCCCATCATTCCGTTTATCGAAGGGGATGGTATCGGTGTGGACGTGACCCCGGCCATGTTGAATGTGGTGAATGCTGCGGTCGAGAAAGCCTACAAAGGCGAGCGCAAGATCGCCTGGATGGAGATCTATACCGGCGAGAAGTCGACTCATGTCTATGGCGAAGGTGCCTGGCTGCCGGCCGAAACCCTGGATTTCATTCGTGAATACTGCGTGGCCATCAAGGGCCCGCTGACCACCCCGGTCGGCGGCGGTATTCGCTCCCTCAACGTGGCCCTGCGCCAGGAGCTGGATCTCTACGTCTGCCTGCGCCCGGTCCGTTACTACGAAGGGACCCCGAGCCCGGTCAAGCACCCCGAGCTGACCGACATGGTGATCTTCCGCGAGAACGCCGAAGACATCTACGCCGGCATCGAGTGGAAGGCGGACAGCGATGAAGCCAAGAAGGTGATCGCTTTCCTGCAAAACGAGATGGGCGTGAAGAAAATTCGCTTCCCCGAGTCCTGCGGCATCGGCATCAAGCCCATGTCCAAGGCCGGTACCGAGCGTCTGGTCCGTGCCGCCATTGAGTACGCCATCGACAACGATCGCGACTCCGTGACCCTGGTGCACAAGGGCAACATCATGAAGTTCACCGAAGGTGCCTTCAAGGATTGGGGCTATGCCCTGGCCCAGAAAGAGTACGATGCCCAGCTCATCGACGGCGGCCCCTGGTGCTCCTTCAAGAACCCGAAAACCGGCAAGACCATCGTGGTCAAGGACGTCATCGCCGATGCCTTCCTGCAACAGATCCTGCTGCGTCCGGCCGAGTATGACGTCATTGCCTGTATGAACCTCAACGGCGACTACATCTCCGACGCGCTGGCGGCCCAGGTCGGCGGCATCGGCATCGCGCCGGGTGCCAACATCGGCGATGGCGTTGCCCTGTTCGAAGCCACCCACGGCACCGCGCCGAAATACGCTGGTCAGGACAAGGTCAACCCGGGCTCCCTCATCCTCTCTGCCGAGATGATGCTGCGCCACCTGGGCTGGACCGAGGCGGCTGACCTCATCGTCAAGGGGATGGAAGCGGCCATCGCCAACAAGACCGTCACCTATGACTTCGAGCGTCTGATGGAAGGGGCTACCCTGCGTTCCTGCTCCCAGTTCGCCCAGGACATGATCGACCAGATGTGATCCAGGTCGTTGAAATGCAAAACCGGCGCCATGAGCGCCGGTTTTTTTATGGAGGAGAGCAGGTCGTCAGGTGGTTTTTTCCACGTGCTGCTCGTAGATCTGCTGCCATTTGCTGGTCTCGGCCTCATCTCCACGGGCCTGCCAGAATTCGCAGATGGAGCTGGCGAGCTCGGATGCCATGGCGTGGTCTCCGTCACGGCGGCTCATCAGATATTGTCCCAACCAGCTTTGATATTGTTTCATCGCCCGATCTCCTTATCTAAGGTGCCCAGAGGGGAATGCTCCTGGCATCAAGGTCGCGCAGGAGCGATTCGAACTGGGCACATGTTGTGCTGCGCCCGGCAGGTGTTGGTCGCCGGAACCGGTGGTTATCTCACCGGAAAAAGGGGACAACGGGGCGCAGATGTCAAAAAACGGTCTCTATCGTATCACAAAATAACCAGTCGGTGGGGCTGGATGACAAATCAGGCTGTCCAGCAGTCTGGCCGTCTGTGTCATGGGGGCGAGGGCTGAGGTGCCATCTTGCTGATCTCGCAGCAGAAAAACCCGCCAGGTCGGCGGGTCACGGGGGCGAAAAAAAGATCAGATCCGGGCGCAGGCCAGGTATTTTTCCATCTCCTCGGCGGGCACCATGCCGCCGCCGGTGGCCCACACCAGGTGGGTGGCACCGGCCATCTTGGCTGCATCCAGTCCCTGCCCACTCTGCCACTCAAGGTTGGCGGCCACTCGCCAGGGGCCTGCCATGCCCGCCAGTGCCGAGGGCTCGAGCCGGATCTCTTCATCCCGGGCCAGGAGCCCCAGCAGGTCGTACATCTCCTGATCCCTCAGGGTGTAGAAGCCCGCAAGCAGGCGTTCCATGGCGCGGCCGACAAAACCGGAGGCGCGTCCCACCGCGAGGCCGTCGGCGGCGGTGAGGTTGTCGATGCCAAGGTCTTGCACCGCAATGGCATCGTGCAACCCGGTGTGGACCCCGAGCAGCATGCAGGGGGAGTGGGTAGGTTCGGCGAAGAAGCAGTGCACGTTGTCCCCGAACGCCAGCTTGAGACCAAAGGCCACCCCGCCCGGGCCACCGCCGACGCCGCAAGGCAGGTAGACGAAGAGCGGATGGTCGGCATCCACCCTGATGCCCATCTCGTCGAACTGCTTTTTCACCCGCTCGCCCGCCACCGCATAGCCTAGGAACAGGGTGCGGGAGTGCTCGTCATCGATGAAGAAACAGGCGGGGTCGCGCTCGGCCTCCTTGCGCCCCTGCTCCACCGCCACCCCGTAATCGTCGGCATATTCCACGACGATGGCGCCATGTTCGCGCAATTTTTGCTTCTTCCACTCCCGCGCATCGGCGGACATGTGGACGGTGACGCGAAAGCCGAGGCGGGCACTCATGATGCCGATGGAGAGGCCGAGGTTGCCGGTCGACCCCACCGCGATGCTGTACTGGCTGAAGAAGTGGCGGAACTCGTCCGATAACAACGTGCGATAGTCATCCGTCTCGCGCAGCAGCCCAGCCTGGATGGCCAGATGTTCGGCATGGGCCAGTACCTCGTGGATGCCGCCGCGCGCCTTGATGGAGCCGGATATGGGCAGATGGCTGTCTTGTTTGAGCAGCAAGCTGCCGGTGAGTTCGACACCGTAGCGCCCATTGAGGGTCCCCAGCAGGGTCGGGATGGCGGCGATCCCGGACTCGATGATGCCGTGGCTGGCGCGGGTTTCGGGGAAGGCCTCGCACAGGTAGGGGGCGAAGCGGGCGAGCCGGGCGGAGGCGGCGGCCACATCGTGCCGGGTGAGCCCCACATGGGGCAATCCTTCCGCGAGGGAGGTGGCCCCCGGATTGAACCAGGTCACAGGGGTGAGGGCGATCAGCGGTTCGAGCAGGGGGAAGCGGGCGATGAGCCCGGCAATGTCGGTGTGTGTCATGAAAGCCTCTCGGGGTGGTGACGGAATCATCCCATTGAATGGCACCAGCGTTGCCGTGACAAATGATAAAACGCGTGGCTTGGATGAGCGCAGTTGATGCAAATGGTCATCTACCCTGCTGTCTCTTCGCATACGGGTGAGTTGAGTCTTCCTGGTGAATGCAAACCTCGCCCTTCTGGTATCATCTGCCAGATAAAAGAGAGGGAGGCCCAACCATGCAACGCGATGAGCACCCGGGGGTGAGGAGCAAGCTGCTCAGCAGCCATCAGCTCGCCAGGCTCCACACCTTCGAGGCGGCGGCCCGCCACGGCTCCTTTGCGCTCGCCGCCGACGAGCTCTCCTTGAGCCCAAGCGCGGTGAGCCACCGCATCTCGGCCCTGGAAGAGGCGCTCGGGTTTTTGCTGTTCCAGCGCTTTCACCGCAAGGTGGCCTTGACCACGGAGGGGCAGCGCATCTTCTGGGCGCTCACCTCCTCCCTGGAGTTCATCAATCAGGAGGTGCTGGAGATCAGGGAGCAGGCGCTGTCGGGATCTCTGACGCTGCACTCGCGCCCCTCCATCGCCCAGTGCTGGCTGGTGCCAAGGCTCGCCGATTTTTCCCGTCTGCATCCTCACATCGAGCTCAACCTGCTGACGGGCAACGAGCACATAAACCTGCACGGCTACGGCATCGATCTGACCCTCAACTTCGATGCCAGAACCCCGACGGGCCTGGCCATCCACCCCCAGATGGATGAATACATGGTGCCGGTGTGCAGCCCGCAATACGCCAGCGACCACGGTCTGATGGGGGAGGTGAGGAATCTGCAGCAGTGCCGCCTGCTCCATGACAGGCAGGCCTGGGGCCTGGACACCGACAGCGACGAGTGGCGCACCTGGGGGAGTCACTGGCATCTCTCCCTGGAGGTCTGCTCGTCACACATGGGATTTGATCGAGCGGATCTGGCGATCCTTGCCGCCACCCACCACGCCGGTGTCGCCATGGGGCGCAGGCAGCTGGCAAGCCAGGCGCTGGCGAGCGGAGCGCTGGTGATGCCCTTCCCGGATATGGCGGTGCGCTGCGAGCCGCGTTATTACCTGGCGACCCTCCCTCATCGCCAGTGTCCCAAGATCCAGGCATTCATCCGCTGGATACAGGATCAGGCGCAAGGGGCACCTTGAAACGGGACCTGGTTTATTGTCTGCGAAGGTCATGCTCATGAGCGCACTATTTGTACAATAAGGGCCGGCACTGCTGCTAAATGACCTGGCGCAGAGCGACGCGGGTAAGAGATAACACCGTGTGCAACGGATGAGGTGAGCCTGAGATTAACCGGGGAAAAAAGGAAATAAAGTCTGTGAGAGTATTCCCAATAAGTATCAGGCAGGGAATTAACCACGGTGAATAATGTCCATATGGTGTCAGCGCTTTGCCGGATGGTATAAAAACATTATGTTGTTATCCAATGGGCATGCTATTCTCAAATCGTGTTATCCCTGTGACATACAAAAATAATTCTGTGAGGAAGTAATGAACGAGTTTCTGAAGGTTCTGCTGAACATTCGCAGCTTGCGCGCTGCCATTCGTGAACTGCCGTTTGAGCAACTGCAAGAAGCGAAAGAAAAGTTTGACCTGGTATATAACGAGCGTGCCGAGTCCGTTGAACAGGAACGCGCCGAACAGGAAGAGCGTCAGCGCAAACTGAATGAATTCACCGAAATGCTGCAACAGGCTGGTATCGATCCCCGTGAGCTGATCGGCAGCGTGGCGGCTCCGGCTGCGGCGGGCACCACCAAGAGCAAGCGTGCTCCCCGTCCTGCGAAATACAAGTATCAGGAAGACGGTCAGGAGAAGACCTGGACCGGTCAGGGTCGTATGCCCAAGGCCATCGCCGAGCAAGTTGCGCTTGGCAAGGATCTGAACGATTTCCTGATCTGATCGCCGGATCCGATTCTCGATAATGCCGCCTGCAGGGCGGCATTATTATTTTCAGGGTTCAGATGATGTCGCAGTAAAACCCAATTGCGCAGGTTACTCTGGTTAATTGGAGAGCCTCGTCTGGAATAGCCATGACCATCATGTGCCCAATAAAGGTGGCGCATCATCTTCCACGCCACCTCGCCACTTATACGCACTGAGGACTCATACAGCCCGTGTATCTTCGTCCCTTGTGAGAAACGATCATGGATCAGGGTGAGAGCGTGAACATTTTGTTAAATTTCACCCAGTTTTTTGAGACCCGCATTGAGTACCGTTTCCAGATATT
>NZ_JAPCIY010000064.1:0-25050 GCF_027707645.1 Aeromonas sp. QDB30
GCGTGCATCGAGAAGACAGATTATCCCATCCCGGCAGAACTGATGCCGTCAACCCCGTCCTGGTGAATAGATACCTTTTTGAACATGCTGTAGGGGGTCTGACCCTCCATCATCCTGCCCTGATGTGGTCGCTGGTTGTTGTAGTGATCCAGATAGCTATCCAGGTCTGTCTGCATCTGCTCCACCGACTCATACCAGGTTGTCCTCCCTTTGATACGGAAGTGTTCATCCAACAAGGTTCGATGCAGCCGTTCGATAAAGCCGTTGCTCTGTGGCCTGCGTACCTTGGTGGTCCGGTGCTCAATCCCCTCCAGTTGCAGGAACAGCTCGTAGGGATGATGGTCAGGGCGCCCGCAGAACTCGCGCCCATTGTCCGACAGGATGGTATAGACCCGTGCCTCATGAGCCTCGAAGAACGGCAGCACCGTTTCGTTGAGCACATGGACCGACGTCACCGGCAGCTTGCTGGTGTAGAGCCGTCCCCAGGCGTGGCGGCTGTAGCAATCGAGCACGGTTTGCAGATACACCTTGCCCACCCCCTTGAGTGCGCCGACGAAGAAGGTGTCGACCGCCACCAGTTCCCCGGTGTAGTGAACCTCAATTTGGCGTTCGCGAAACTCGGGGCTGAAGCGCTCGAGCAGGCGGATCTGCTCGTCATTGAGCTCAATCGTCTGTTCCCTATGGGTTTTCTCGAGGCGCAACAAGCGGTCATGCTTGGAGAGCAAGTCGTGACGTTGCCACACGCCACGCACACCGCCTGCACTGACGTTGATGCCTTGCAGAGCCAGTTCTTGCGCGACCCGCAGCGGGCCATGGGTTGGTCTGGTGAGAGAGTAATCGAGGATGGCTTGCTCAATCTCGGGAGCGACCCGGTTGGGATGAGCCCCTTTACAGCCGGGGAGTTTGTCGAGCAAGCCCTCAGCCCCATAGGTCTGGTAGTTACGGCGAATCTCGTAGAACTGCTGGCGGCTGTAGCCGATGAGCTTGCAGGCTTTGCTGACGTTATTGAGCTCTTTGGCGAGCTCTAGCAGGCTGAGTTTGCGACGTGCTACTTTCTCGTTGGTGGTCATACGGTGACTCCGGATAACACGGTAGGGGTACCGTTTTGTTATCCGGTTTGAAGCCGTATGACCACTCCCTTTTGTGGGCAACTGTCAGGTGAATACCGTCTCCATACACGCAGCGTATTCGGACAATCGCGAATAACCGCGCCGAGATAACAATTCAGCTCCCTGTGTAAAACGGCCCACTCAACCACTACAAGTAATTCCCCAGCCTTAGCGCAGTCATCAACTCCTCCACCAGCGCATCCACCGGCTTGCCGGCGTTCAGCAGATGGATTTCCGGCTGATCCGGCGCCTCGTAGGCAGAATCGATACCGGTAAAATTGCGAATTTCCCCCGCCCGCGCCTTCTTGTAGAGCCCCTTGGGATCGCGCTCTTCACAGACGGCGAGCGGCGCATCCACAAACACTTCGACAAACTCCCCTTCACCCACGAGATTGCGCACCAGTTGCCGCTCGGCACGGAACGGCGAGATAAAGGCGGTGAGGACGATAAGTCCCGCATCCACCATGAGTTTTGCCACTTCGCCGACCCGGCGGATGTTCTCCTGACGGGCTGCATCATCGAAGCCGAGATCGCCGCAGAGGCCGTGGCGCACATTGTCCCCATCCAGCAGATAGGTATGCTTGCCCGCTGCCGCCAGCGCCTGCTCCAGCGCCCCCGCCAGGGTGGACTTGCCCGCCCCCGACAGCCCGGTGAACCAGATCACCAGGGGCTTTTGCCCCTTCTGCTCGGCCCGGCTCTGTTTGTCGACGGCATGCTGATGCCACACGATATTGCTCATCCAACACTCCTTGATTGGCGCTCACGCCTCAAAACTTAAACTGTCCGGCACCACAGGGAGCCGCCTCGGACTATCAGTCGACAACGTGCTGATGCCATGGCATTGCTCATCCAACACTCCTTGATTGGCGCTCATGCCGCAATACTGAAAACTGTCCGCTACCGCAGGAAGCCGCCTCGCACCATGAGGCGGCAAGATGCTGATGCCCTGATATTGCGCATGCAACACCCCCTGATTGGCGCTCACGCCTGGATGCCAGTACCCTGGCACTCCCCTGCATCATAAGCAGCCTTGATGAAAGCTGCGTTAACATAAGCAGCCCTTAACACATCCCCCGGTATCAGACCTTAAAACGGAAACAGCAGGGGCACCATGACGATCACCCCGATGCTGTAGGCCAGGGAGACCGGCAGGGCCAGCTTGAGATAATCCGGCATCTTGTAGTTGCCCGCCGCATAGACCATCAGGTTGGTCTGGTAGCCGTAGGGCAGGATAAAGCTGGAGCTCGCCCCGAACAGCACCGCCAGAATGAACGGCATGGTGGAGACGTCCATGCTGAGCGCCAGCTGGAATCCCATGGGGAAGGCCAGGGCCGCCGCCGCGTTGTTGCTCATCAGCTCCGTCAGCACCAGGGTAAACAGATAGATCCCCACGAAGGCGATAAAGGGACTGGCCCCGTTGAACTCCCCCATCAGCCAGTCGGCGATGAGCTTGGCCAGGCCGCTCTTCTCCAGCTGATCGGCGATGGCGAGGGCCCCGCCCACCACCAGCCAGATATCCAGCGGAAAGCGGCGGCGGATCTCGTCCAGGGTCAGGATGCGGGAGAAGAGCAGCACCACCAGCATCACCAGCAGCCCCTTGAAGAGCGGCACCAAATCGAGCACCGACAGGGTCAGCACCCCAAGGAACCCCGCCACCACGGCGGCGCTGCGCGTGGCATCGAGCCGGGTGGAGGCCTCCAGCCCGCTCACTACCACGAACTCGCGGGAGAGGGACTTGTTGCCAGCAAACTTGGGGCCGGGGGCCAGCAGCAGGGTATCCCCTGCGTGCAGCTCAATCTGGCCGAGGCCGCCGGTGAGCTGGGTCTCGCCCCGGCGCACCGCCAGCACCACCGCATCGAAATGGGTGCGAAACTCCGCATCCTTGATGGTCTGACCCACCAGGCGCGAGCTGTGGCTGACGATCACCTCCACCAGGTGCTGGCCGTTGAGGCGGTGCTGGCCGTAGAGATCCAGCCCCTTGAGCTCCTGCAACACGCCGACGCTCTCCACGTCGCCGCAGAACAGCAGCATGTCCCCCTCGTGCAACTCGTGTTCCGGCTGCACCGGGCAGATCACCTGGTTACCCCGGATGATCTCGGCGAGATAAAGGCTTTTCAGGCTGCGCAGGCCGTTCTCCTTGACGCTGCGCCCGGCCATCGGCGAGCCGGGGCCCACCTTGGCCTCGAGAAAATAGCCGGATTCCCGGCTCATCTCGGTGTCCTGCTCCGGCAGATGGCGGGCAAACAGCAGCACGGCCACCAGCCCTGTCAATAATGTGCCAGCACCCACCATAAAGAAGTCGAACATGCCGAGCGGCTTGGCCCCCATCTTGATGAGGAAGCTGTTGACGATGAGGTTGGTGGAGGTGCCGATCAGGGTCAGCACGCCGCCAAAGGTCGCCGCGAAGCACATGGGCAACAGCAGCCGGGAGGGCGCATGGTTGGGGTTGCGTTTGACCGCCCCCAGCATGGACGCCACCACGGCGGTGTTGTTGACGAACGCCGACAAGAAGGCGGTGGAAAACCACACCTTCACCAGCACCTTGTTGAAGGAGCCGGTGCCCACCAGATTGGCAAACCAGCTCATGACCCGGGTCTTCTCCACCGCGAGCGATACCAGCAGCAGCAACACCAGGGTCAGCAGGGCGCTGTTGGTGTAGCCCGCCACCACGGCGTTGATGTCCGCCAGGCCGCTCAGGTAGGTGATGAGCACGGCGCCCGAGAAGAGCAGCGCCGGCCGGAGTTTGCCCTGGATCAGCAGGGCGACGAGGGCAGCCAGCAGACCCAGCACCAGGGATTGTTGCCAGGTCATGGGCTTACTCCTTGCCGGAATCGTTGCTGATGGTCAGCGCCTGCCAGTGGGGGAAGTGCTTGCGCACCAGGGCGTTGAGCTCCACTTCGAACTCGCTGTATTGCCCTGCCATCACCTTGGCCGCCAGCCCTTCCACTATCATGCCGGCACCGACGGTGACGTTGGTCAGCCGGTCGATGAGGATGAAGCTGCCGGTGTCGCGGATCTCCTTGTAGGGGTCGAACGCCACCGGGTCGGTGAGGCTGAATTCGCACAGGCCGATCTCGTTGAGCTTGAGCTCGGAGGCGGGCAGCTCGTCGAGCTTGTTGATCTCGATGCGGTGGCGGATGGCCTCCACCTGGCCACGGCTCTTCTTGGTGGCCAGCTTGACGTCATAGACCCGGCCCGGTTGCAGGGACTCTTCCCCCATCCAGACGATGTGAGCCAGCACGTTCTGGGTCACCTGGGGCTTTTTCGCCGCATCCACCAGCAGGTCGCCCCGGCTGATGTCGATTTCGTCCGCGAAGGTGACCGTGATGGCCTGACCCGGCAGGGCGTACTCCAGATCCCCGTCGAAGGTGACGATGCGGGTCACCGTGCTCTCTTTGCCGGACGGCAGCACGGCAAGCTTGTCGCCCACCCGCAGGATGCCGGAGGCGAGCGTGCCAGCGAAGCCGCGAAAATCGAGGTTGGGGCGGTTCACGTACTGCACCGGCAGGCGCACCGGGTGACGCTCCAGCTCGCGCTCCACTTCGGCGGACTCCAGCAAGGAGAGCAGGGTCTCGCCCTGGTACCAGGCAAGCTTGTCGCTCGGGTTCACCACGTTGTCACCGTCCAGGGCCGAGACCGGCACGATGTGGATGGTGTCGACGCTGAGCTTCTTGGCGAATTCGCGGTACTCCAAGCTGATGCGATCGAACACCTCCTGGCTGAACTCCACCAGGTCCATCTTGTTCACTGCCACCACGAACTGCTTGATGCCGAGCAGGCTCGCGATAAAGCTGTGACGGCGGGTCTGATCCAGCACCCCCTTGCGGGCGTCGATCAGGATGATGGCCAGATCGCAGGTGGAGGCGCCGGTGGCCATGTTGCGGGTGTACTGCTCATGGCCCGGGGTGTCCGAGATGATGAATTTGCGCTTGGCGGTGGAGAAATAGCGATAGGCCACATCGATGGTGATGCCCTGCTCGCGCTCCGCCTGCAGGCCGTCCACCAGCAGGGCCAGGTCCAGCTTCTCGCCGGTGGTGCCGAGCTTCTGGCTGTCGGACTCCAGTGCCTTCAGCTGATCTTCATAGATCTGCTGGGAGTCGTGCAGCAGGCGGCCGATGAGGGTGCTCTTGCCGTCGTCCACGCTGCCGCAGGTGAGAAAACGCAGCAGGCTCTTGTGCTGCTGGGCGTGCAGGTAGGCTTCAATGCCCTGTTCGCTGATGGCGGTCTGAATGTGGTTGTTCATGTTGCGATTCCTTAGAACATTTTTTTAGAAATAGCCCTGACGCTTCTTCTGCTCCATGGAGCCGGCCTGATCGTGGTCGATGAGCCGCCCTTGCCGCTCGCTCGAGGTGGTGATCAGCATCTCTTCGATGATCTCCGGCAGGGTGGTGGCATTGGATTCGATGGCCCCGGTCAGCGGGTAGCAGCCGAGGGTACGGAAGCGCACCAGCTCCTGCTTCACTTCGTCTTCCGGGCCGATGGGCATGCGATCGTCATCCACCATGATCTTGATGCCGCCGCGATCCACCACGGGGCGCATGGCCGCGAAGTAGAGCGGGACTATGTCGATGTTCTCGAGATAGATGTATTGCCAGATGTCCAGCTCGGTCCAGTTGGAGAGCGGGAAGACACGGATGCTCTCCCCCTTGTTGACCTGGCTGTTGTAAACGCGCCACAGCTCCGGGCGCTGGTTCTTCGGATCCCAGCGGTGGGACTTGTCGCGGAAGGAGTAGACACGCTCCTTGGCACGGGATTTCTCCTCGTCGCGACGGGCACCACCGAAGGCGGCATCGAAGCCGTATTTGTTGAGCGCCTGCTTGAGCCCCTCGGTCTTCATGATGTCGGTGTGCTTGCTGCTGCCGTGCACGAAGGGGTTGATGTCCATGGCCAGACCGTCCGGGTTCTTGTGGACGATGAGATCCAGCCCGAACTTCTTGGCGGTCTCGTCCCGGAACTTGATCATCTCCTTGAACTTCCAGTTGGTGTCCACGTGGAGCAGGGGGAAGGGGATCTTGCCCGGGTAGAAGGCCTTGCGGGCCAGGTGCAGCATGACGGAGGAGTCCTTGCCGATGGAGTACATCATCACCGGGTTTTCAAATTCGGCGGCCACCTCGCGGATGATATGGATGCTCTCGGCTTCCAGTTGCTGCAGGTGAGTCAGTCGCTCGCGGGTGACACCTGCACGGATGCTCTGTGCATCGGATGGCTGCAGTTGGGTCAGTCTTTCACGGTCCATGTCTGGGTCCTCGGTTCATTGCTATCGCACCTGCTCGGGGCGCGGTGTTGGTTCAGTTCGGTGCCGCCTTGGCCGCACCGTCAAATCGATTCGGGTCTCGCCTCTCAGGTCAGGCTCACCAGCTTGAGCTCGTGGCCGCTTTCTGCCTCCTGCCCTTGCCCCTGTTCGCCAAACCAGGCGAGTTGCTGGCGCAGGGCCACCACTTCACCGATGACGATAAGCGACGGGCTCACCGCCTGCTGGGCCAGCTCGGCCAGATCCGCCAGGGTGCCGGTCAGCACCCGCTGACGGGCCGTGGTGCCCCGCTCGATGATGGCGATAGGGGTGGCGGCGCGTCGGCCATGGCTCACCAGTTGCTGCTGGATATGCTCGGAGCGCATCAGCCCCATGTAGATGACCAGGGTCTGGTTGGTGGCCGCAAGCTGCTGCCAGTCGGGCTCCTTGCCCTCCTTCTGGCAGTGGCCGGTGATGAAGACGGCGCTCTGGGCATGGTCGCGGTGGGTGAGCGGAATGCCCGCATAGGCGGTGGCACCGGCGGCGGCGGTGATGCCGGGCACCACGGAGAAGGGAATGCCCTCCTCTGCCAGCACTTCCAGCTCCTCGCCGCCACGGCCGAACATGAAGGGATCGCCCCCCTTGAGGCGCACCACCCGGTTGCCCGCTTTGGCGTATTCCACCAAGAGGCGGTTGGTCTCTTCCTGGGGCACGCTGTGGGCCCCCGCCTTCTTGCCGACCGACACCAGGGTGGCGTCGCGGCGCACCAGGTCCAGGATCTCGGGGGAGACCAGCTGGTCATAGAGCACCACTTCGGCCTGTTGAATCTGTTGCAGCGCCTTGAGGGTCAAGAGGCCAGGATCCCCCGGGCCCGCCCCCACCAGCACCACTTCGCCCACTTCGGTACGGGCTTTGTCCAGTCCCTCGTTCAGCCACTGCTCGGCCCCTTGCCAATCGGCTTTCTCAATCAGACCGGCCAGGGTGTTGGAGGCAAAGGCGCGCTCCCAGAAGCGGCGGCGATCGGAGAGGGAGGCCAGCACCTGCTTGGCCCGGCTGCGCACCCGGCCGGAGAGCTCCGCCAAACCGCCGAGGTGGCGGGGCAGCAGGCTCTCGAGCCGCTCGCGCAACAGACGCACCAGCACGGGGGCCTTGCCGCCGCTGGAGACGGCCACCACGATGGGGCTGCGATCGATGATGGAGGGGAAGATAAAGCTGGAGCGCTCGGGGTCATCCACCAGATTGACGAACAGACCGCGCTCGGTGGCGCTCTGGTAGACCAGGGCGTTGACCTCGAGATCGTCGGTCGCGGCCACCACCAGGATCTGCCCTGCCAGGTGGGCCGGGTCGAAACGCGCCGCCACATGGGTGAAGCGACCGGCAAATTCATGGAACTCGGGCTCGATCGCGGGAGAGACCAGGGTGATCCGGGCACCTGCCGCCAGCAGCAGGCGCGCCTTGCGCAGGGCAACCTCGCCCCCGCCCACCAGCAGTACCGGGCGGCCTTCCAACCTGGCAAACATAGGTAAATAATCCATCAGGGCCCGCTCCTCGGCATCGCGACATCTGGGGCGACTATAGGCAGGAGCGCTTATCCCTCAAAATAATAAAAAATGCTCTTTAATGCGTTTTGGTAATTAGTAAAGCCGTATGGCGGCAATAGAGAAGCGAATCTGCTTGTGGTGGATGGCACCAGACCCTAGGCTAGTGAAAGTGTTTCATAAGGAGCTTAATCATGAATGAGTCATTGATTGTATTGGGGATCTTCATATTCCTGGTACTCGCCACCCTGAGTGCCGGCATCAAGATAGTGCCCCAGGGTTACAACTGGACCGTGGAGCGCTTCGGCCGCTACACCCGCACCCTCTCCCCGGGCCTCAACCTGCTGATCCCCTACATCGACCGCATCGGCCACAAGATCATCATGATGGAGCAGGTGCTGGACATCCCGGCCCAGGAGGTGATCTCCCGGGACAACGCCAACGTCACCATCGACGCCATCAGCTTCGTGCAGGTGGTGGATGCCCGCAAGGCGGGCTACGAGGTCAACGATCTCACCAGTGCCATCCGCAATCTCACCATGACCAACATGCGGACCGTGCTCGGCGCCATGGAGCTGGACGAAATGCTCTCCCAGCGCGACACCATCAACGAGAAGCTGCTGCGCACCATGGATGCGGCCACCGCCCCCTGGGGCATCAAGGTGACCCGGATCGAGATCAAGGATGTGCGACCGCCCCTCGCCCTGGTGGAAGCCATGAACGCCCAGATGAAGGCCGAACGCCAGAAGCGGGCCGAGGTGCTGGAGGCCGAAGGGGTGCGCCAGTCCAAGATCTTGAAGGCCGAAGGGGAGAAGCAGTCCCAGATCCTGAAAGCCGAGGGTGAACGTCAGGCTGCCTTCCTCGCCGCTGAAGCGCGGGAGCGGGCCGCCGAGGCGGAAGCCAAGGCGACCCACATGGTCTCCCAGGCGATCGCCGAGGGCGACATGCAGGCCATCAACTACTTCGTGGCCCAGAAATACACCGAGGCCCTGGCCCGCATCGGTGAAGGCCCCAACAGCAAGATCATCATGATGCCCCTGGAAGCGGGCAGCCTGATAGGCTCGGTGGCGGGCATGGCCGAGCTGTTCAACAAAGACGGCAAGGCGGGCAAATCATGACAGCCCTGTTCGAGGGGCTGACCCACTGGCACTGGCTGGGGCTTGGCTTCGTGCTGCTGGCCATCGAGGTGATGGGGTCGGTGGGCTTCCTGCTCTGGACCGGCATCGCCGCCCTGGAGGTGGGACTCTTGCTGCTGGTCTGGCCCTTCGGCTGGCAGGCGCAGTTGCTGCTCTTCGCCCTGCAATCCCTGCTCACCACCTGGGCCTGGTGGCGCTGGCAGCATCGCCGGGATCGCTCCGGGCTGGATGCCGCCGCTCCCATCAACGAGCGGATGCAAAGCTACATGGGCCGCGAGCTGACCCTGCTGGACGAGGTCAGCCAGGGGATGAGCCGGGTGCATCTGGACGACACCGTCTGGACGGTGCGCTGCAACGCGCCGCTGCCGGCCGGCAGCCGGGTCAAGGTGGTGGGGGCCGACTCCCACATCCTGCTGGTGGAACCCCTCGACTGACCGGGCAGCGCCCCGCCATGGCCATAAAAAAACGGGCCCGGCGCGAGTGCGCCGGGCCCGTTTTTCAATGAGGTGCTGGCTTAGTTGGCCTTGGCATCGCTCACGGCAGCTTCAGCCTTGGTGGCCACGTCAGCGGCAGCCTTCTCGACAGTAGCGGAAGCTTCGGAAGCAGCCTTCTCGACGGTAGCAGACGCTTCGCTAGCGGCTTTCTCGACAGTGGCAGCAACGTCTGCGGCCGGGGTCGCAGCCGGAGCGGCAGCTTCTTCTTTCTGACCACAGGCGGTCAACATCAGACCCAGGATACCGGCTACCAGTACTTTGTTCATGTGCATACCCTCAAAAAAAGATGGAGAGATGGTGCAGGGACCATCACTGTACGCCCCGGCTCCTGTCGGCACACCGGCCGCTGGAGCCCGAAGGCGCGCGAAATATATCCCCATATGCGGCCGATGAAAACGCGTATCACAATGATATTTTCTCGTTGGCATGATAAGAAACACTGCTGCAACGACAAATATTAATATAAAACACCCATTAATCACCATATTCGCACAACAAATCGCCAATTACCTGGCAATTGCCAGTCAGCCATTGTCTTTCTGTCAGGCTCTCGGCGCTGCCGGATAACGCCGTCAGTCAGACAGCTTCTGACAAGGCAGGCGCCGCCCCTGCTGGTCGCTCTCCCGGGCCAGGTCCAGCAAGGCCATCACCGCCAGAGCCTCGTCGGCCGGCACCGGGTTCTCCCCTTCTCCCCGGATGGCGGCGCAGACACAGCGATAGTAGGCGCCGTAGTCCCCCGCCTCGCCAGCCACGGTCTGCTGCAGGAGCTGACCGTCCCGGATCTGGCTGAGCTGGCCGGGGGCGGGATCCACGCCCCAGTCCGCCGCCGGAGGCCGCTTGCCCTCCTTGAGCTGCTCCTCCTGCACGTCCATGCCGAACTTGATGAAGGAGCCCTGACTGCCGTGCACCACGAAGCGGGGCATCACGGCCGACACCAGACAACTGCCGTGCAGAATGACCCGCATCTCGCCGTAACCCAGCACCACATGGAAGTAGTCGTCCGCCAGGGCCCCGGGGCGCTGCTTGCCCAGATCCGCCTGCAACCAGTCCGGCTGACCGAACAGCTGAAGCGACTGATCGAGGATATGGGGGCCGAGATCGAACCAGAGACCGGAGCCCGGGCCGCCCGCCTCGCGCCAGCGCTGGCGCACCTCGGGGCGATAACGGTCGAAGTGGGATTCGAACTGGGCAACTTGCCCCAACGCTCCCTCCGCCAGCAGACGGCGCACCGTGAGGAAGTCCCCGTCCCAGCGTCGGTTGTGGAAGATGCTGAGCAGCCGTTGCTGCTTCTCCGCCAACTCGACCAGCGCCTTCGCTTCGGCCAGATCCAGGGCGAACGGCTTGTCGATCACCACGTGCTTGCCCGCCAGCAGGGCCTCGCGAGCGATGGGGGCATGGGTGTCGTTGGGGGTGGCGATCACCACCAGATCGAGGCTGTCATCGGCCAGCACCTGCTCCAGGGTGCCGACCCGGGTGCCGGGCAACGCGGCCTGTACCTTGGCGGCATCCCGGCTCACCACCCAGCGCAGGGTCAGGCCCGGGGTCGTGGCCAGGAAGGGGGCGTGAAAGGTCTGTCCTGCGAAGCCGTATCCCACCAGGGCGGCGTTGATTGTGTGGCTCATCCGGTTTTCTCCACGGGTCTGTGATCATGCGAGGCAGGCGAGGTCACCTGAAAAAGAGAAGGGGGCTCAAGGCCCCCTGAGTGTGCTCATCAGAGCACAGGATTTATTGCAAACACAAGCGCCGGCCCTGGCGGGTCATCAGCATCACCAGCGGGGGCAGCAGCAGCCACATGTGCAGGGCCAGCTGGCTCAGGGGATCCGGCATCAGCCAACCGGTGATCCCCACCAGGGCGCCGGAGCCGCTCATCTGGAACAGGCCGAGCAGGGCGGCCGCAGTGCCGGCGCAGTGGCCGAAGGGGGCCAGCGCCATACCCGCGGCGGCGCCCAGGATCATCGCAAAGCCGATGCTGGAGAGGAACACCGGGCCCATCATGGCCAGCGGGTGCGGGATGTGCATGGCCAGGGTCAGGGTGATGGCGGAGAGCAGCACCACCAGCAGGCCGATGCGCAGGGTCCGTCTTGGCCCTACCCGGGCGATGAAGCGCGGGGCCAGGAAGCAGGCCAGGATGTTGAGGGCCGCATTGGCGGTAAACCAGTAGCTGAAGCCACTCATGTCCAGCCCCAGGGTTACCATCAGTTGTACCGGCGCCGCCGTCACGTAGGCGAGGATCACCGCCATCGCCAGCATGCACAGCGCCGCGTTGAACAGGAAGCTCGGGGAGCGCAGCACCGGGCTGTAGCGGGACCAACTGATGAGCGGGCCAGCACTGCTGGTCTCCTCAGGGCGGGTTTCCGGCATCCGCCACAGCAGCCAGCTGCCGACCACGACGGCGTAACCCGCCATGAACCAGAAGTTCGCCGACCAGCCCGCCTTGGCGGTGAGCCAGCCACCCAGCAGGGGCGCCAGTGCGGGGATAAAGCAGATGGCACCGTTCAGATAGGAGATCATCTGACCGCTCTTCTTGGGGCCATAGCTGTCACGGACCACCGAGAAGGCGGCCACCGAGGTGGCGCAGGCCCCGAAGCCTTGCAGCACCCGCGCCAGCATCAGCTCGCCCAGGCTGGCGGCAAAGCCGGCTGCCAGGGCGCTCAGGCCGTAGAGCAGCACGCCCCCCAGGGCAATGGGTTTGCGCCCGTAGCGATCGGCGAGCGGCCCCACCAGCAGTTGCCCCAGCCCCATGCTGAACAGGAACCAGGTGATGGTGCCCTGCATCAGGGTCACTTCGGCCCCCAGCTGCTCGGCCATCTGGGGGATGGCAGGCAGATAGATGTCGATGGCCAGCGGGCTGAACAACACCAGGAGTACAAGCAAAAGAATCAATGGCATCAGTCACCTCAAGCCCTAGGAATATCGATTGGGCCGCGAGTCTACTGACTCAGAGTAATGAATTGAAATGGTATTTAATCACTTCGGTTATTCCCTGCTGGAAACATGTATCTCTTCCACCTCTCAGGGGGTGGAACCAGGATCCCCCGTTGGCACCGGATCCCGGGCAATTGGCGCTTTTACTAAACCCCTCCCCCGCATAGAATGCGCAGATTATTTTTGCGGAGGTGTGTGATGAACAAGCTTGTCCTGGCAACAGGGAACCAGAAAAAGGTGAAGGAATTGGCCGCCATGCTGGCCGATATGAAGATCCAGGTGATCCCGCAGAGCGAGTTTGCAGTCTCCGATGCCGACGAGACCGGCACCACCTTCGTCGAGAATGCCATCATCAAGGCCCGCCACGCCGCCCGCGTCACCGGCCTGCCCGCCGTGGCCGACGACTCCGGTCTGGAAGTGGATCTGCTGCACGGCCGCCCCGGCGTCTACTCCGCCCGTTTTGCCGGTGCCGGTGCCAGCGACAAGGAGAACATCGACAAACTGCTGGCCGAGCTCAAGGGCGCGCCGGATTACCTGAAAAGCGCCCGCTTCTGGTGCGTGCTGGTCTACATGCGCCACGCCGACGATCCCACCCCCATCATCTGCCAGGCGAGCTGGGAGGGGATGATCATCGACGAACCCCGCGGTCAGCACGGCTTCGGCTACGACCCGGTGTTCTTCGTGCCCGACCACGACTGCACCTCGGCCCAGATGCCGGCGGAGCTCAAGAACCAGCTCAGCCACCGTGGCCAGGCGCTGGCCAAGCTCAAAGCGGCCCTGGCGGCGGTCAACTAAAGCGCTGTCTCCCGCCGCGTTGTCATCTACAATGGGGGCCGTCGGCCCCCGTTTCGTTCGCGGCGCCCCGCCCGTTGTCACCGGCAACCAGGGCCACCCGACCCCATTTGATTGTTGAATACTGGAAATCCCATGCTGCAACTGCCGCCCCTCTCCCTCTATATCCACGTGCCCTGGTGCGTCCAGAAGTGCCCCTACTGCGACTTCAACTCCCACGCCCAGAAGGGGGAACTGCCCCACCTCGAGTACGTGGCGGCCCTGCTGGAGGATCTGGAGCAGGATCTGCACTGGGCCCAGGGGCGCCCCCTCTCCTCCATCTTTATCGGTGGCGGCACGCCGAGCCTGCTCTCCGTCGACGCCATGCAGGCGCTGCTGGACGGGGTGCGCGCACGGATCGCACTGACCCCGGACTGCGAGATCACCATGGAGGCCAACCCGGGCACGGTGGAGGCGGACAAGTTCGCCGGCTTCCAAAAAGCGGGCATCAACCGCATCTCCATCGGGGTGCAGAGCTTCCAGCAGGAGAAATTGACCCGGCTCGGTCGCATTCACGGCCCCGAGGAGGCGCGCAAGGCCGCCGAACTGGCCCACGCCATCGCGCTTCCCACCTTCAACCTGGATCTGATGCACGGCCTGCCGGATCAGAGCCTGGACGATGCGCTCTACGACCTGCAGCAGGCTATCGACTGCGCGCCGCCGCACCTCTCCTGGTATCAGCTCACCATAGAGCCGAACACGGCATTCGCCTCCAAGCCCCCCACATTGCCGGAAGATGACACCCTGTGGGACATCTACGAGCAGGGCCACGCCATGCTGACCGCCCGGGGCTATCAGCAGTACGAGATCTCGGCCTATGCCAAAGAGGGGTATCAGTGCCGCCACAACCTCAACTACTGGCGCTTTGGCGACTATCTGGGGATCGGCTGCGGCGCCCACGGCAAGGTGACGGATCTCGCGAGCCAGCAGATCCTGCGTACCGCCAAGGTGAAGCATCCGAAAGGTTATCTGGATCCGAGCCGCCCCTATCTGGACAGCCAATGGCAGGTGAGCGCGGACGATCTGCCGCTCGAGTACTTCATGAACCGATTCAGATTGTTTGAACCCGCCCCCAAGGCGGAGTTCGAGGCCTTCACGGGGCTACCGCTGGAGCGGGTGGAGACCATGCTCGCCATCGCCCGGACCAAGGAGCTTATCGAGGATCTTGGCGATAGCTGGCAGCTCACGTCCCTCGGGCATCGCTACCTCAACGTGCTGCTCGAACTCTTTATGGACGAGTGAGCACGGGTTCACTCTCTTGCGTCAAGACCGCAAGTCAGCACCAGCGAATAGAACAACAATCAGGGCGCTATTGGCGCCCTGATTGTGTTAACTGATGCCTTGCGGCAGAAACCCGCTCAGCAGCAGACGCTTGCCATCTGCTGTTGGCCGGGCTCCCACCGCTTGCCGTGCTTGGCCTTGCGCTGATAGCTGCCCTTGCCCTTCTTGCTCGGCTCGACCCGGGCCTGGAACAGGGGGGAGGTCACCAGTGCCTTGAGGTGGTTGTCCTGAATGGTGCCGCGCTGATGTTCGCAGGCGGGTTCGGCGGTGACACAGGTCACCTTCTTCTTGGCCATATGGGCTCCTTGATGGGGGTGTCGTGTTTGCCTATCGTCCCTGCCTGGAAGGGCAGATGGCGAAAAACGCGCCGATTGTGCGCCTCTTGCCTCCCCCGTGCAAGCTGTCAGGCGGGGTGATAGATAACCCGCACCAGGCCGCTTGGCAGCACGGCGCTCGACACCGGTCTCAACCCTGCGGGGAGAGGCCCGGTAAAGAGCGGGATCCCGCCCCCCAGGGTGACCGGCACCCAGAACAGGGTCAGCTCGTCCACCAGGGCCCCCTGCAGACCCTGCCTCACCAGCTCCCCGCCATCCAGATAGAGGTGACGGCTTCCCCCCTGCCACAACTCGTCCAGCACCTGCGCCAGCGCCCCCTGCCGGAAGGAGACCCGAGGACGGGGGTCGGCGGGCCTGTGGGTCAGTACCACCAGCGGCTTGTCCCCGTAGGGCCACTCGGGAAAGGCGCTCACGATATCGTAGGTGTTGCGCCCCATCAGCAGGGTGTCCGCGCTCGCCATCAGGGCGCTGTAGCCGGTCTCCTGCGGCCCGTCGCCACCATAGGGGGCCAGCCATGCCAGATCGCCCCCCTCCCCGGCGATGAAACCGTCGAGGGAGAGGGCGAGAAAGGCGGAGACCCGGGGCCGACGCAGCTCAGTGCTCATGGTCGTGATGCTCGTGGCGGGAAGGGGCGCCGGACTCCAGGGTCTCGAGGATGGCGCAGTGCTCCGCCGAGCGCGGGCCGCCGCAGCAGATGTCGGAGAGGGCCTTCAGGTTCTCGCGAAAACGGGTCAGCTCCAGGAGCTTCTGCTCCACCTGTTCGAGCTTGGTGTCAGCCACCGCCTTCACCTCCTGGCAGGTGACCTTGGCCTTGTTGGTGTCGAGGGCAAGCAGCTCGCCGATGTCCGCGAGGGAGAAGCCCACCGACTTGGCGCGGATGATGAACTCCAGCCGCCGCTTGTCCTGCTCCCCGTAGAGGCGATAGCCGGATTCGTTGCGAATGCCCGGCGAGATGAGGCCGTTCTTCTCATAAAAGCGCAGGGTGTCGGCCTTCACCCCGCACGCCTTGGCCAGTTCACCGATCCGATACATGGTCCTCTCCCCCCGCATGACATTCCCGACATGGTACTCAATATAAACCGGCCTCCACTATCACCTCTTTGCCCGGCGATTGCCAGTCAAAGGCAGGAAAGCAGCAGCTAACCCCTCACTTGCCGGCCATTTATCCCCAAAACACTGAAAAGACAAACGTTTCACAAAAATTCACCAGAAAACGTTTAACGCCGCATCCCACAAGGGTTTGTCTCTTTAAAAAATCCACCACAGGTCACATTTTTTGTGTAGAATACGCGCCCACAAGAGAGCGTCGCGTCAAGCGGGCATTTCCTAAAACGCTTTTGCCAACGGCCGCCCCGGGCGAGAGTGGTTTGCGAAATCCCCCACTTCCATTTATTTGGGGACTCTCTGTGTGTTGAGCCTCGCCTCCCATGGAACGGTCCCCGTTATGCTGAGGACGATAGTGTGATGGAACAAGCTCGACCCATTCGCCGTGCACTGCTGAGTGTGTCTGACAAGACTGGCATCCTGGAATTTGCCAAGGCACTCGACGCGCGTGGTGTGGCCCTGCTCTCCACCGGTGGTACCGCCAAGCTGCTGGCCGATGCGGGCCTGCCGGTGACCGAGGTGTCCGACTACACCGGATTCCCCGAGATGATGGACGGCCGGGTCAAGACCCTGCATCCCAAGGTACACGGCGGCATTCTCGGCCGTCGCGACCGGGATGACGCCATCATGGCCGAGCACGCTATCTCCCCCATCGACATGGTCGTCGTCAACCTCTATCCCTTCGCCGCCACCGTGGCCAAAGCCGGTTGCACCCTGGAAGACGCCGTCGAGAACATCGACATCGGCGGCCCGACCATGGTCCGCTCCGCTGCCAAGAACCACAAGGACGTCACCATCGTCGTCAAGGCCTCCGACTATGACCGCGTCATCGCCGAGATGGATGGCAACGGCAACAGCCTGACCCTCTCCACCCGCTTCGATCTGGCCATCGCCGCCTTCGAGCACACCGCCGCCTACGACGGCATGATCGCCAACTACTTCGGCACCCTGGTGCCCTCCTACGGCGAAAACAAGGAAGGCGACGAAGAGTCCCGCTTCCCCCGCACCTTCAACAGCCAGTTCATCAAGAAGCAGGACATGCGCTATGGCGAGAACAGCCACCAGGCTGCCGCCTTCTACGCCGAAGAGCAGGCCGCGCCGGGCTCGGTAGCAAGCGCCATCCAGCTGCAGGGCAAGGCCCTCTCCTACAACAACATTGCCGACACTGATGCGGCGCTGGAGTGCGTGAAGGAGTTCAGCGAACCGGCCTGCGTCATCGTCAAGCATGCCAACCCCTGCGGCGTCGCCATCGGTGACGACCTGCTGGCTGCCTACGATCGCGCCTACCAGACCGACCCCACCTCGGCCTTTGGCGGCATCATCGCCTTCAACCGCGAACTGGACGGCGAGACCGCTGCGGCCATCGTTGCCCGCCAGTTCGTGGAAGTGATCATCGCTCCCAGCATCAGCCAGGCAGCCCGCGAGGCGGTCGCCGCCAAGCAGAACGTGCGCCTGCTGGAGTGCGGCCAGTGGACTGCCCCGGCGCAAGGCTTTGACTTCAAGCGCGTCAACGGCGGCCTGCTGGTGCAGGAGCGCGATCTGGGCATGGTGACGCTCGGGGATCTGACCGTGGTCAGCCAGCGTCAGCCTACCGAGGCCGAGCTGCAGGATCTGCTGTTCTGCTGGAAGGTCGCCAAGTTCGTCAAATCCAACGCCATCGTCTACGCCAAGAACGGCCAGACCATCGGCGTGGGAGCCGGCCAGATGAGCCGCGTCTACTCTGCCAAGATCGCTGGCATCAAGGCCGAGGATGAAGGGCTGACCGTGGCGGGCTCCGTCATGGCCTCCGACGCCTTCTTCCCGTTCCGCGACGGCATCGATGCCGCCGCTGCCGCGGGCATCTCCTGCGTCATCCAGCCAGGTGGCTCGATGCGCGACCAGGAGGTGATCGACGCCGCCAACGAACACGGCATGTGCATGGTGTTCACCAACATGCGTCATTTCCGTCACTGACAGCCCAGGGCCGCCGATGGCGGCCCTGCCTCTTTAGCACCGGATCCTTTCCACTGGCAGGTTGCCACCGCAGCGCCAGTGAACTCAGACAGAAGCGAGCGAGACGATGAAAGTACTGATCATTGGCAACGGCGGCCGTGAACACGCCCTGGCCTGGAAGGCCAAACACTCCCCCCTGGTGACCCAGGTCTTCGTGGCACCGGGCAATGCGGGCACCCAGCTTGAGCCGGGCATCGAGAACGTCGCCATCCAGGCCACCGACATCGAGGGCCTGCTGGCCTTCGCCAAGGCGAACCAGATCGGCCTCACCATCGTCGGACCGGAAGCCCCCCTGGTGAAAGGGGTGGTCGATGCCTTCCGCGCCGCCGATCAGACCATCTTCGGCCCGACCGCCGCCGCTGCCCAGCTCGAAGGCTCCAAGGCCTTCACCAAGGACTTCCTGGCCCGCCACGCCATTCCCACCGCCGATTACCAGAACTTCACCGAGGTGGAGCCGGCGCTGGCCTATCTGCGCGAGAAGGGCGCCCCCATCGTCATCAAGGCCGACGGTCTGGCCGCTGGCAAAGGGGTGATCGTCGCCATGACCCTCGACGAGGCGGAAGCGGCGGTGCGTGACATGCTCTCCGGCAATGCCTTCGGCGATGCTGGCGCCCGGGTGGTGATCGAGGAGTTCCTGGACGGGGAAGAGGCGAGCTTCATCGTCATGGTGGACGGCGAGCACGTGCTGCCCATGGCCACCAGCCAGGATCACAAGCGCGCCTTCGACGGCGACACCGGCCCCAACACCGGCGGCATGGGGGCTTACTCCCCGGCCCCCGTGGTGACCGACGAAGTGCACCAGCGCGTGATGGAACGGGTGATCATGCCGACCGTGCGCGGCATGGCGGCCGAGGGCAACGTCTACACCGGCTTCCTCTACGCCGGCCTGATGATCGATGCCGAGGGCAACCCCAAGGTGATCGAGTTCAACTGCCGCTTCGGCGACCCCGAAACCCAGCCCATCATGCTGCGGATGCAGTCCGATCTGGTGGATCTCTGCCTCGCCGCCTGCGCCGGCCAGCTGGATCAGAAGGAAGCCGTCTATGACCCCCGTGCCGCCATCGGCGTGGTGCTGGCGGCGGGTGGCTATCCCGGCGACTACACCAGCAACCACCCCATCAGCGGTCTGCCGGTGGACGAAGTGGCAGGGGAGAAGGTGTTCCATGCAGGCACCCGCCTGGAAGGACACACCAGCCTGACCCAGGGTGGCCGCGTGCTGTGCGCCACCGCCCTCGGCCACACGGTGCAGGAAGCCCAGCAGCGGGCCTATGCCCTGGCTGGCCGCATCCAGTGGGACGGCATCTTCTATCGCAAGGACATCGGCTGGCGTGCCATCGAGCGCGAGCAGGCCGAATAAGGGCCGGATCCCGATCACTCAAAGGGCCTGCGGGCCCTTTTTTTGTTGCACGGCGTCTGTACGGGCAGTGAAATCGTCCATGGATTATGACTTTCAAAAACAAAAACACCTGAAAAACTCACCTGACGTTAAAAAACCGATGTGTGATAAATAATGGCAGCATGATTCACTGCCTGCGGGCCCCTTCCCGGACCAGATGCGCGCCCTTGTATCCCTGCCGGAGGCGAGATCCGGTGGCCGTTCTCTTTCGGCTACATTCCCACAGCAATCCCCTGCACAATTCGTCACAATTGGTCGCACTTTCTTCATACAATGATCGCCCTTTCATGGCATCATGATGCGTGAAACCGCACTCAAATGAGTGCTATAACAACCTGCAATCTCGTCGTCTCATAAGGAAATCCCATGCTGAAAACTGTGCGTCCCCTGCTGCTGCCCCTGATGTTCGGCCTGATGGCCCTGCCTGCCATGGCCGGCGATCTGGAGCAGCCGATGAAGAAGATCGGCTTCAACTACAAGCAGGCCGTCAAGGCCGACGACGCGGCCACCATGGAGAAATACATCAAGGAGATGAAGGCCCAGCTGGACGTCGCCAAGAGCAAGAACATGCCCGCCGCCAAGAAGGAGAAGTTCCTGGAAGGCATGACCGAAGTGCAGAGCGAGCTGGATGCCAGCCTGGCAGCCCTCCAGGCCGGTGACGAAGCCAAGGCGCGCGAGCACCTGGCCAAGGTCAACGACCTGAAGAAGGAGTACCACAACTATGCCAAGCAAAAAGGCTGATCCCTTCCACTGGGATGCTCTGGTGCGCCTCACCCACTGGGGTGTGGCGGCCATCTGTATCGGCAACCTCTGGCTCAACGAGGCGGGCGAGGAGTGGCACGAGCGGATGGGATACGCCGTCATGGTGCTCATCGGCATACGCCTGCTGTGGGGGCTCACCTTCGCTCGCGGCCACGCCCGCCTGCGCGCCCTCATCCCGAGCCGGGAGGATTTTCGCCATCAGGCCGACGCCCTGCGCGAACGGACCCCGCCCACCCCGGGCCATCACGGCAGCGGCAAGCTGGCGGTCTGGGCACTCTGGCTGCTGGTACTCGCCACCGCAGGGACCGGCTGGTTCCAGAACACCGAGACCGGCTTCGATCTGGGGGCGGACGACTGGCACGAGTGGTGCACCTGGGCACTCCAGGGTATGATCGCCCTGCACCTGTGCGCCATCGCCTACACCTCCTGGCGCCAGCGCAGCAACCTGGTCACCCGCATGCTGCCAGGGCGTCGTGCCCGGGCCAGTGCCGGGCAGCAGGAACCCAACGTCTGAACGTTCACGGGGCCCTGCGGGGCCCCTGTTCATCCCCTTCGCTACCCGCTTGACGGGATCTCGCACCGATCTGCTCCCCTCTGCCCCCTCCTGCTGCCACCGAATAGCATGAAAGCATTTTCATTCACATTTCTTAATTAATTCAGCTTGTTCGATTTTCAACCACGTCGATTTCATGAATGCTACGGAGCTGAACGAGGTTGTTTGTTGTCCGTTCGACTACACGACAGTGATACGTCAATAACAAGATCGAAGGGAAAATCGTCATGCACAACACACTGTTTCGAACCGCCCTGCTGGCGGCGGCACTCGGCTCTTTCAGCCACACTGCCAGCGCCGAAGGGGTCATGGTTCACCTGTTCCAATGGAAGTTCAACGACATCGCCAACGAGTGCGAGACCGTGCTCGGGCCCAAGGGGTTCGGTGGCGTCCAGATCACCCCACCCACCGAGCACAAGCAGGGCAGCCAGGTCTGGTGGACCGTCTATCAACCGGTCAGCTTCAAGAATTTCAACAGCTTCGGCGGTAGCGAGGCAGAGCTCAGGAGCATGATCGCCCGCTGCAACGCGGCCGGGGTCAAGGTCTATGCCGACGCCGTCTTCAACCAGCTGGCATCGGGTTCCGGCACCGCCACCGGCGGCGGCAGCTACAACTCGGGGCAATACCAATATCCCCAGTTCGGCTACAACGACTTCCACCACAGCGGCGACATCACCAACTACGGCGACAGCAACAACGTCTGGAACGGCGCCCTCTACGGCATGCCGGACCTCAATACCGGCTCATCCTACGTCCAGGATCAGATCGCCACCTACATGAAGACCCTGCTCGGCTGGGGCGTGGCGGGCTTTCGCATCGATGCGGCCAAGCACATGGCGCCGGCCGATGTGAAGGCCATCCTCGACAAGGCAGGCAGCCCCAGGGCCTACCTGGAGGTGATCGGCGCTGGCGGGGAGTCCCCCGACATTCAGCCGGGCCGCTACACCTATATCGACACCGTCACCGACTTCAAATACGGCACCGATCTTGCCGCCAACTTCAACGGCCAGATCAAGAACCTCAAGACCCTGGGCGAGAGCTGGGGCCTGCTCCCCTCCAACAAGGCCTTCGTCTTCGTGGTCAACCACGACCGCGAACGCGGCCACGGCGGTGGCGGCATGCTCACCTTCATGAGCGGTGCCCGCTACGATCTGGCCAACACCTTCATGATGGCCTGGCCCTATGGCTGGAAGCAGGTGATGTCGGGCTATCGCTTTGAAAACATGGGCACCTATGAAACCGACAAGGGGGCGCCGGGCAGCACGCCCTGCACGGACAGCCAGTGGAACTGCGAACAGCGCCGACCGACCATCATGAACATGGCCCTGTTCCACAACCGGACCGAAGGCCAGCCCGTCAGCAACTGGTGGGACAACGGCAACAATCAGATAGCCTTCAGCCGCGGTGACAAGGGCTTCGTCGCCATCAACAACGAGAGCGGCAGCCTGGTGGCCTCGGTGCAGACCGGCCTGCCGGCCGGCGAGTACTGCAACCTCCTGGGGGGCAATGACTACTGCAGCGGCGGCTATGTCACCGTCGATGGCAGCGGCAAGGCCAGCCTGAACGTCCCCGGCATGAAGGCGGCCGCCATCATCGCCGGTTGCACCAAGGCCAGCCCCTGCGGCGGTTCCGTCCTGCCGGGCAACAAGTTCAGCAGCATGAACCTGCGCGGCACCCACAACGCCTGGGGCAACACCCCCATGACCGTCGATGCCAACCGTGTCTGGTCCGCCACCCTCACCCTGACCGGCAACGGTGACGCCACCGGTGCCCAGCGCTTCAAGTTCGACGTCTTCGGCAACTGGGCCGAGAGCTACGGCGACAACGAAGGGGATGGCATCGCCGACAAGGGCAGCAGCAAGGATATCCTGGTCAGCGGGGCGGGCACCTACCGCATCACCCTGAGCGAGAGCGATCTGCGCTACACGGTCACCCCCCTCACCAGCAACCAGGCACCGGTCGCCGCCCTCTCTCCCAAAACCCTCAGCGTCAAGGCGGGCGAGAGCGTGGTGTTCGACGCCTCCGCTTCCAGCGATGATGGCGGTGTGGTGAGCTACAGCTGGTCCAGCGGGGGCACCGCCGCCACGGAGACGGTCCGGTTCGATACCCCGGGTACCCATACCGTGACGGTCACCGTGACCGATGCGGAAGGGTTGACCGCCAGTGCCAGCGCCACCGTGACCGTCACCGACGACAACGGCACCTACGCCAGCGTATTGCCCACCCTGAACTTCCGCGGCACCCCCAATGCCTGGGGATCCCTTGCCATGACGCTGATCGCCGACAATCAGTGGGAAGCCCTGGTCACCTTCGACGGTCAGACCAACCAGCGCTTCAAATTCGACGTCAAGGGGGACTGGACCCAGAACTACGGCGACACCAACAAGGACGGCGTGGCCGAACTGACCGGCAGTGACATCCTCACCCCGGTCATCGGCCAGTACCGGGTACGTTTCAACGATCAGACCCTGCAATACAGCCTGATTCCGGTGAGCGTCACCTATGCCAAGAATGTCGCCAGCCTCAACATTCGCGGCACCACCAACAACTGGGGCACCACCCCCATGTCCCTGGTCGGGGATCACCTCTGGCAGGCCAGCGTCACCTTCACCGGCAGCGGTGATGGCAACGGCGGTCAGCGCTTCAAGTTCGACGTCAAGGGAGACTGGACCCAGAACTACGGCGACACCAACAAGGATGGCGTGGCCGAGCTGGCCGGGGCAGACATCACCACGGCAGTGGTCGGTGCCTATGTGGTGCGCTTCAACGACCAGACCCTGGCCTACAGCCTGAGCGCCCAGTAAGGCTGGACACACGCCAGGGCCATTGCGCCCCGGCGCCGAACCAGGCCTCTCGCCATCGGCGGGAGGCCTTTTTCATGGCCCCATGACCCGTTCCCCGCCAGCCTGTCGGCAGGCATACTGATCCTTCATCCCTATGCAGGAGCACATATGAAACAGTTGAACACCCTCAAGGCCGAGGGACGGATCGAGGAAGCCCGTCAGCACGGTCTGCTGCAACTCATCGCGCACCCGGCCCACGCCGAGCTGCATTACGAAGTGTCCGGACTGCACGACATGCTGGGGCGAGAGGCCGAGGCCATTCCGCTCTATCAGAAGGCCGTGTCGCTGGGGCTTGGCGAGGCGTCGCTGCGCGGGGCCCTGCTTGGACTTGGCAGCTCCTATCGCACCACGGGCCGTCATGCCGAGGCGCTGGCCACCTTTGACGAGGCCCTGGCCCGCTTCCCCTATGCCGTGGAGTTCAAGGTGTTTCGTGCCATGACCTGCTACAACCTGGGGCGCAACAAGGAGGGGATGGAGACGCTGCTGGGGATCCTCGCGACCACCACCACGGATCCCGCCCTGCTTCCCTACAGGCGCGCCATGGCACTCTATGCCGAGGATCTGGACAGACGCTGGTGAACGCCAGAAACGACAAAGCCGCTCAAAAGAGCGGCTTTTTCTGAAAATGGTGGCCCCTGGGGGACTTGAACCCACGACCAATCGATTATGAGTCGTGAATTTAACGTTTTCACAACGTTTCAGCTTGTCTTGATATTGCCAGAAAAACCCCTTAAATCACAGACATATAGCCAAAACGCTTGTATCATTGGAACTCATAAAGTATCGGGTAGCTTCACCTTAAAAGCACCCATTACAGCACCCATTTTAACGTTTGGGTGCCTTTAGCTGAGACCAATCGACTATGCCGCTAACACACAACGAGATCGCCGCGCTGGTGGCGAAAGAAAGCGCCTATCGCCGGATGGATGATGACCGCACCCGTGGAGCAGGTGGGCTAGGCGTCAAAGTGTTGCCGAGTGGCGGCAAGATGTTTGTGTTTTGCTATACCCGCAACGGGGACCGCGCCTTCATTCAGCTTGGCCGCTTTCCAACCCTCTCCCTTGCCGATGCCCGCGAAAAGGCCAAGGCATTCAGCCAAATGATCCGCGATGGCCTAGACCCTAAAGACGAACTGGCCCGCCAAGACAGGGAGCGGGAGCAGGAGAAACGGGAGCATGAACAGCAAGGCACCATTGAGCAGCTATTCAAAAGCTACACCGAGCAGATGAAGAAGGACGGCAAGCGCACCCATGCCGCCGTGCTGCTGGCCTTGGAGAAAGAGACGTATCCAGTCATCAAACCCACGACCAAAGCCAAGGACGTGACCGCGCACGACATAAAAATCATTCTGGCGCACATGATCCGTCGTGGCGCTGATACCCAATCCAATCGCGTCAGAAGCTACCTGATGGCGGCGTTTAATCACGGCCTCAAACATGACAACGTATCTATTCACCAGGACGGGGTTGACGGCATCAGTTCTGCCGGGATGGGATAATCTGTCTTCTCGATGCACGCCCT
>NZ_JAPCIY010000065.1:0-24261 GCF_027707645.1 Aeromonas sp. QDB30
AGCAAGCAGGAAAGTGGGATCAAGAGACGATCGTCTCATTTTTCCTGTGTCAATACTGTTCCGGTGAATACTTACACCACTAGTTGCCTTCGGCGCTGGTATATAGATTCACCATTACGCACATGTCCGGCAGTGGTTTCGCATTGACGGTAAATATCGCCAGATTGGCATCGTATACAATAAGCGGCGATGGTGGCCATAATTACATAGAGTTTCAATAACTTCTATTTAACACCATGTTAAACCTATAGTAGCATCACCGATGCTTTTCCTGATTTAAGTGGTGTATATTTTAAGTGGTGTATATGTTTTCTACAGAGCGCAAATATGCAAATAGAATAGATTTTCTTTCGTGTGACATGCCGGGGTACTTTATTGACTATATTCCGGTGGATGGGGCAACGAAACTTGTTTTTACTTTTGAGAATGCAGATCAACCGAGCCGGCCGCGGCCTGATGGTCTTCGCGAACCCTGGGGCGGGATGTGGTTGCATAATCGGGGTTATGCTGTTGTTGGCGTTAAACCAAAGTCAGTTGAGTGGTATCGAGGACAAGATCTACACGAATTCTTCCGTTCCAACTATTTGCAGAGTTTGGTGAGCCAGTTTGATCAGGTTTTTTTGTACGGCTCCTCAATGGGAGGCTTTGCAGCTATGACCTTCGCTGACGCGATACCTGGCGCAACGGTCATTGCGTTAAATCCCCAGTCTACATTGGCTCCCCACCTAGTCCCGTGGGAAACTCGATACCAAGAAGGACAAAGTCAAGATTGGTCAGGCGATTTTGCTGATGCGCGTATCGGCGCCTCTAAGGCAAGGTCCGTTTTCGTTGCATATGATCCGTTGTTCGAACTCGACCGTAAGCATATCGCTCGCTTGGATCAAGCAAATCTCATCCCTTTCAAGATGCCACTGGTTGGACACGTCATTGGTATGTACATGAGTGAGATCGGCGTACTTTCCGCTTTTGTGGAGGGGGCATTGGCTGGAACACTGACTGCACAAGAGTGCAATATTCTCGCTCGCAATCGCCGCAAAACACCTCGCTACTTTTACTGCTTGGGGAAAAGCTCGCGTTCGATTGCAGTTAAGGAAGCTTGCCTGCGAAAGATTGCAAAATTCCAGAAGATAACTCCAGATTATCAGCGAAACTTTATGGATTTGCTGGTCTCTTCTGGAGCTTGGTATTTGCTCGGGGATTCAGAATTTCAAAAGGACTTGATCGGATTTGAAGATGAATTTCTGTTCACCGTGCTGAAGCTAGCCGCAGACAATAGTTATTTGGAGCATGCGCTTGAAGTTTCGCAACTTGCGATCACGCGGCGAAAAGTAAGCCCCGCCATGCTGGTTTTGATAGCAGAATGTCTGTGGAAATTGAAGCGGCTACAAGAAGCAGAAGCCTATGGTAGGTTAGCCGTACATAGTGCGCCTGGGTATGGTAATGCCTACCGGATCCTCGCAAGAATTCTGTTTTCAGACAAACGTGCCACTGAGGCACGAGACGTCGCCCGAGTGGGAGTTGGAGTGGAGGGAACAAGCTTCTTGGGCTGGTGTGATCTCGCCCGTTACAACGAAGCAGCCGGTGACGTTGCAGGTGCCCTCATGGCCGCTGGGCTAGCGGCCAAATTGCAGCCCGATAATACTGTCCCGAAAGCAGTTATTGAGAGGTTACGTTTACATGTTACTGAAAAATGACAATCAGTTGGCGATATTATTCGCACTGAAAAATCTGATACGAGTCGATCAGTTGATAAGACTGAGGGAGACTGCTGCCTAAAATCTGGAAATGACCGCTGAGATAGGATCAAAAGGACAATATTTCCTGAGAATTGATGAAAATTATGCATTTATAGATTTGAACGTTAAAAAAACGTTAGGGCATCATGAAATGGAAATTCATGTAAAGCATACTATTAACAGGCCACTTTAATCATATGAATATAGCAATATCTGGGACCGGTTACGTTGGTCTTTCCAATGCAGTATTATTGGCGCAACACCATCAGGTGATCGCCTTGGACGTAATGCCAGAAAAAGTCGAACTGATTAATTCCCGTCAATCCCCCATTGCCGATAAAGAGTTGGAGGCCTATCTGGCGGACAAGCCGCTCAATCTCAAGGCGACGCTGGATAAGTTCGAGGCCTATGAAGCGGCCGACTTTGTGATCATCGCCACCCCTACCGACTACGATCCCGAGACCAACTACTTCAATACCGGCACGGTCGAGGCGGTGATCCGCGACGTGATGGCCATCAACCCGCAGGCGGTGATGGTGATCAAATCCACCATTCCGGTGGGCTTTACCGAGCGGATGCGTAGTGAATTGGGCACCGAGAACCTGATCTTCTCCCCCGAATTCCTGCGCGAAGGCCGGGCGCTCTATGACAACCTGCACCCTTCGCGCATCGTGGTGGGCGAGCGCAGCGAACGGGCCGCGCGTTTTGCAGAGTTGCTGCAAGAAGGTGCTATCAAACAGGATGTGCCCGTGCTGCTGACCGGCAGCACAGAGGCCGAGGCCATCAAGCTCTTTGCCAACACCTATCTGGCCATGCGGGTGGCCTATTTCAACGAGCTGGACACCTATGCCCAGGCTCATGGCCTTGACAGCCGCCAGATCATCGAAGGGATTGGCCTGGATCCGCGCATCGGCAGCCACTACAACAACCCCTCCTTTGGCTACGGCGGTTACTGCCTGCCCAAGGACACCAAGCAGTTGCTGGCCAACTACCACCAGGTGCCCAACAACCTGATCCGTGCCATCGTCGATGCCAATACCACCCGCAAGGACTTTATTGCCGACAGCGTGCTGCGCCGCAACCCCAAGGTGGTCGGCATCCACCGCCTGGTGATGAAGGCGGGCTCGGACAACTTCCGCTCCTCTGCCATCCAGGGGATCATGAAGCGGATCAAGGCCAAAGGGATCGAGGTGGTGATATTTGAACCCACCTTCAAAGAAGAGACCTTCTTCCACTCCCGGGTCATCCGCAGCCTGGACGAGTTCAAGGCCGTTAGCGACATCATTCTGTGCAACCGCATGGCCGGCGAACTGGCCGATGTCGCCGACAAACTATACACAAGAGACATTTTTGGATCCGACTAATTACCAAATCGATCCCCGTACTCCCCAGTCAATGCATACAATGGCCAAGGTGACCTGACTGGGGAACGATGATAGAGACTGAACTTGAGAATTGATATGTCAAATTTCATTACCAGACGGATTAGCGTCACCATATTAAAGCATGGTATTCCTAATCTTATTTTTGCCATTGACACCCCCAGAGCGGAAGAAATTAGACTCTTCACATCCTCAATGATCAAGCTCTCTGGGTGGGTGTTGTACAATAAAAACCCAGTAGAGGTTGTTATTAAACACAGCCATGGTGAAGATATATTCAAATGCAATAGATTCAGGCCTGACGTATTAAAAAACCTAAACATCGAGGCTGTTGAATTATGTGGATTTCTCATTCCTATCACCTTCTCTGGCAGTTTTGACGTTGGTTTTATTGTTAACGATGGGGTAGCTTGGGGTGCAAGGATTGACATAAAACCTGCCGAAAAAATTCAATTTGGCAAGTCAGGGTACCTATTCCTTGATAATGACCACAATAAAAGCGTAGCGCAATTCAATGGACAAGAACTAATCTCTGAAAAGAGCATTTCTTCATGGCGAGACTACTTTTCAACGCTCAATGAATACATTGATAATAGCAAGGCAAAACGCATTTTCACACTGGCGCCAGCCAAAGAACTTGTTCTCCCACAATACTATCCACATAAGAAAGCAGATATTACCCCAGTGGAGCAGTTTATGATTAACTTCCATATGGAAGATATTCTTTACCCAAAGGATGCGCTGAGTCATGCGGGTGACAGTACTTATTCAAGACAGGATACGCACTGGACAGATTATGGAGCTGGCATTGTAGCCAACTATATTCTAGACAGCATCGGCACTTCATTAAAAGAGCCTTTCCCGTTCCAATTCAGGATTATAAAAGCAAAGGGTGATCTAGGTGTAAAAATCTCTAAAACAACATATCAAGAAGTCATGAAGGCCGATTTTTCTTCTGCTAGAAAACTCAAGACATTTGATAACGGAATTAACAACAGAGGTCTAATTCAAACCTATCACAATCCAGATGCTGTTATTAATAAAAAAATTGTCGTGTTCGGCGATTCCTTCTCTCATAACTTGGTTCCATATTTCGTTAATGTATTCTCCAGAGTTGTCTATATTTTATCGGGTGCTAGCATCGATTATGATGTATTGAAGCATGAGCAGCCTGACTTGGTCATCTGTGAGATAACCACTCGCTTTCTGGTGCAAGCGCCAGAGTCAAATTACTCGGTCTCGCACGATTGCAAACGAAAAATACTCACCCTGTCGGCCTTGGAGCGCGCGGATTATCTTCACACTTTGCAGGCGAGCGATCAGGAGCACGCTTTTTATATCCAAAAGACGATTGCCGAGCTGGATGCGCCAGCGCTCCCGTCACTGGCCGGATAGAGTGACGGCAAGTCATTGTACGGCAAGAGGGCCAGCAGGCCCCCTGACTCGTCGGCACACACTGCCTGAATACATGCGCCCAGTTACTGAGTGACTGGTGCCACAAGATAAGCAAGGATGCGCTCAGGGGATGACCGCCTCCCCCGGATTGGGGTAGACTCTCTGCACCCAAAGCGACTGGCATGACCTGAGTCTGGTCAACTCTGCCAGCGCACCTCACAACAATAAAATGACACGAGTATCAAAACAGGATGACAAACACCTACACCCTGACAACATCGCCACTGGTTACCCAAAGTGGCCAGTTGCGCTGGCATATCGACTCACCCTCACGCAAAGAGCCGCTCACTCTCACCCATGGCCGTATCGGGCTTAAGGGGTGGCTGCTGGCACAAGGAGAAACCTCCCCCCGGCTTGCCATCAAGACAGGCACCGCGACATATAGCTTTGCTTTCAATGCCAAACGCCCTGACGTTGTTGCTGCCATCTTGCAGCAACCCGCAGACAATCACCCCAGGTTGTGCTGTGGCTTCAATATGACTGTGCCCTTCTCCGACCGTATCACCCTGGGGTTGGAGTCTGATGGCCTCATTACCTGGCTGGAGGAGTTGACCTTCTCCCCCACCATATAAGGCAACCGCGCTAATTTGTGCCGGTATTCATCTATAGGATGAAACCGGCACTACACCCTGATTATCAATTGGACGATAAATTGAACCTCTATATTGCTGCCATCATTAAAGATGAATATTCAGGTCTGCTTGAGTGGATTGCCTACCACCGGGTATTAGGTGTGACCGGATTTATGATTGCCGATAATGGTAGTCGCGACGGTAGTACAGAACTGCTTGCCTCTCTCGCCAGATTGGGGATTGTGAGCACATTTGAGCAGCCCGATCTGGATAATCAAAAACCGCAATTACCTGCCTACGAGCGTATATTGCGTAGCTGCCCCCCCGAGGTTGATCTGCTTGCCTTTATCGATGCCGATGAATTTTTATTGCCATTGACTGATGATCTTGGGCTGACCGATTTTCTTGCTTCCCGCTTTCAGGATGAGAGCGTCAGTGCTCTCGCCCTGAACTGGTCAAATTTTGGTTCCAGTGGCGAGCTGTTTGCCGAGGACGGCCTGGTGACTGAGCGTTTTACCAAGCGCGCGCCTCAATCTTTCAATGTTCACCACAATTTCAAAAGCGTCGTGAGGCCACAGCGGGTGAATCGTTTTCATAATCCTCACTACGCCGACTTGCGCTATGGCCGTTATGTCGATGCCTTGGGCAATGACGTGATACTGCATCCCAAGCATGGCAACGGAGTCAGTGCCGAGGTGCTCTGGAGCGGGGTGAGGGTTAATCACTATGCCGTCAAATCACTGGAAGAGTTTCTGCTCGGCAAGCATCTGCGGGGCAGTGCGGCCACCGCGAACCGGGTCAAGCACAAGGCCTATTTCAAGGCCCATGATCGCAATGATGAGACTTGTCTGCTTGCCGCCGCCCTGGCCCCCAGAGTAAAAGCAGAAATGGCCGCCCTGAACGAGCGACTCGCAGCCCTTCCTGCAGATGGCTCCCCCTCTGGTCGCTCCTGGCTTGGCGCCAGAATGAAGAAATGGATGGGTTGACACCGCCACATTAGTGTTTCTCTTACCCACGTTTGCCGGTCACGCCTGTGGCCAAACTGGGTGCCCTCTTCTTCGGATTGTGAAACTTGTTATGCATAGCGATGGCCATTGGCAGCCCTTGACGCTGCCAGACTCTTTTTCGTTGCGATCTGGCTGGCTCTTTATTCAGGGCAAAGTCCAGGCTCGTCAGCCACGGGGGGAAACCCGGTTACGCTGGCAATGCCGCCAGGGACGCTGGCATGAAAAAACACTGCCCGTAACGCGCCGTGGCACATTGCAAGAGCTGGTCCATCTCCCCAAGGGGGCCAGTCAACTCGCCCTGTTGGCGAGCAGTGAAGGGGCTGATTGCCAGGTTGAGGTCGGCCAGATTCGTCAGGTGTCGTCCATCGAGAGCCTCTGGCGCCGTCTGCGCCGGGTATGGCCCTTCTACGGGCAGCTGAATGCTCAAAAGCGCAGGCGACTGGGGTTATCCTGGCATCTGTGGTTCACCAATCTTCCTCTGGCATATGAACTGGTTGGCAAATTGCGTGATGACAGGCCCCTGCACGCCTACGAGCACTGGCTGGCCAGTTTCGATACCTTGCAGCCGGGTGATCATCAGATGATCACGCGTTTGCTGACTCGTTGGGACAACTTGCCCCGTGTCTGCCTGCATCTGGTGGGTGAAGGAGACACCGCAGCCCGGCAGCGTACCCTTGCCAGCATAGAGACACTCTGCTACCCGACAAGCCATGTCACCTTGCTGGAGCAGAGCGCTGACAGACCTGAGTCGGAGCACACTGCCGAAACCTGGCATTGGGCCATCCCCCTTGGGGCAGAGATCGCGCCTGCCGCGCTCTTTTGGGTCGCCAACCAGTTACGTATGACTCCTCATGTAAAATGGATCTACGGGGATCACGATCTGCTGGATCACAGTGGCAAACGCCACTCTCCCCACTTCAAACCGGATTGGAATGAAACACTGCTGCACGGCCAGAACTACATAGGTTGGTGTGCCCTGTGGCGCGAGCAAGGTGAACCTCTCGTGCCTGCCGACCGGGTCAGCTGTCATCACCAATGGCTGCTACTTTCCCGGCAGTTGGATGCAGGACAGATAGCACATATTCCGGTGCTGATGATGCATCAACCCGGTGAAGAGCAGGATGATCATGGGCTGATCGCTCAGGCGAGCCAAGTGATGCCTTCGGGTGTGACGCTATCCCCTGCGCCCCACGGGATCTGCCGCTGGCACTGGCCATTGCCAGCCCAGCTGCCACGGGTCTCGGTGATCATCCCCACTCGAAATGGCGTGGCTCATCTCAAGCCCTGCATTGACAGTCTGGTGCGGCAGACACGCTATCCCAATCTGGAAATCCTGGTGATGGACAACCAGAGTGACGAGGCCGATACCCTGGCCTATCTGGCCCATGCTGCCCAGGAATACGGGGTGCGGGTGATCCCTTATGACCATCCGTTCAACTATTCGGCCATTAACAATGCGGCCGTGGGCCAGGCCAGTGGTGAGCTCATCTGTTTGCTCAATAACGACACAGAGGTCATGAGCCCGAGCTGGTTGGAAGAGATGGTCTCTCATCTGCTGCGTCCAGGCGTCGGCGTGGTAGGTGCCAAGCTCTATTATGGCGACGGTAGAGTACAGCATGGTGGCGATGCCGTCGGTCCCGGTGGCTGCGCCGATCACTTTCATGCAGGCCTCACCGCTGATGACCCCGGCTATCAACGCAGAGCCGTTTGCGCGCAGGAGCTCTCTGCCGTTACAGCAGCTTGTTTGTTGACCCATCGAGAGCTATTCTTGTCACTGGGTGGTTTGGATGATCTCAATCTGCCCGTTGCCTTCAACGATGTGGATTATTGCCTACGGGCTGGTGAGGCTGGCTGGCGAATTGTCTGGACTCCGTTTGCCGAACTCTATCACCATGAATCGGTCTCTCGTGGCAAGGACGTGACGCCACAACAGTTGGCGCGAGCACAAAAGGAACTGCGTTATATGAAGAAGCGCTGGGCGCAGCGGCTGAAGCACGATCCAGCTTATAATCCCAATTTGAGCTATGACCGCCCGGACTTCTCACTTAGTCATGCTCCCAATGTGGTATTGCCATGGATGAAATGATCAGAAAGGTATTATTCAAAAAATACCGAAAATTAAATAAAAAAGAACATGGTCTTAGCTCTCTATTACATGGTCCATGTCGACGAGTGATCATCTTACATGAAGGTAATTCGCCGACACTGGCCTATTTTCAACAGAGTATAGCCGCACAGTTTAAAGATATAGAGGTAATACTAAAAGACGGTAACGACCTTAGTCATCTTTCAATCCAATCTGACGATGCTATCGTCATCATCAGATTTATATCTTCACACTGGCAGGCTAAAATTGAGTTGGATATTGATAAGCTATCAAGAATCATTTATTTCATGGATGATGACTTGTTAGACCCAGCAGCATTGCAACGTTTGCCTAAAGATTATCGAAAAAAAATATTACGACGAGCTTCCGCTCAACACCAATGGATTACTTCATATTGTGATGAGTTTTGGGTGTCAACCCCTTACCTGAGAAAAAAATACGCTCATTTTGACCCCACAGTTATCAATCCGGTACCACCTAGCCATCTACTTGAACACACACCAATGCTAAGAGTGGCTTATCATGGAACAGGTTCTCATAGAGATGAGAAGATTTGGCTGTATGATGTCATTAATAGCGTTATGGAGTTATGCCAAAATGTCACGTTTGAAATATTTGGCGACCACGATATATATAAACTATATCGCAACATTCCCCGCGTCACAGTGCTCCATCCTATGTCTTGGGAAAACTATTTGGTTTACACCAAAACTCAGCGTATAGATATTGGATTGGCACCATTACTCGACTCTGCGTTCAATGCAGCAAGAGGCCCTGTGAAATTCTATGACTTTGTTCGAATGGGCGCGGTAGGAATATATAGCAACCGTGCACCCTATAAAGGAATAGTGAGGCAGAATGTCGATGGTATTTTGCTTGAGAACGACAGTGAACTATGGGTAAATGCAATTAAAACCTTGTCTCACTCTCATGAAAAAAGAATGCAACTAGCACATAATGCCAAGCAATCTGCCTTGCGCTCTTGCTAATCGTTGATTCCAATCAAGTAAAATATATTTACCAGTATGTTTGGCATTACCATCTCCTTGTGCCAGCAACCTGATATGTTAAAACTGAATTTGCCGCCACACCATTATTTAAGTAGGGTTTTATGCATCCATCCGCTCTATATTTTGGCAAAAAATTCTTCGATACTTACATTAAAGATATTTCAGAACCTCTCAATATAATTGAGATAGGTTCGCAAGATGTGAATGGTAGTATCAGAGATTTCTTTGTATGCAAAGATAATATTATCTATACTGGCTTGGACTTTACCCAAGGGAAAGGTGTTGATATCTTGATCAGCGATCCTTACCGGCTCCCTGTAGAAGATGCATCTACCGATGTTGTCGTGACCAGCTCCTGCCTTGAGCATTCAGAGCTATTTTGGCTCTCATTCAGTGAAATGCTAAGAATTTTGAAGCCTGGTGGCCTTATCTATATGAATGTTCCAAGTAACGGATACATACATAGATACCCTGTCGACTGCTGGCGCTTTTACCCTGATTCAGGAAAGGCTCTAGAAACTTGGGGGCGTCGTTGTGGCTATGGTGTAACGCTACTGGAGTCATTTACCAGCGCACAGTTCTCTCATTTGCAAGAAGACAGATGGAGTGATTATATCGCTGTGTTCGCAAAAGGCGATATTTATGTAAATAACATTCAAAGGATGTCTTTTTGCTCTGATAAAACACTGAAAAATATTTACACAAACATTCATGGCAATCAAGACACAGATTTCACCCCCGAAGACTTTAAAATTCAGGAAAAATATAAAAACCAAGTCGCAGACATTCAAAAAAGATTGGACTTGGTAGTTCAATCTTATGAGAATAAGCTCGCCCAGAAAGATACAGAAATAGAGCAACTTAAATCTTTATTAACCCCTTAAGCGCAGAAAAAAGAGAGAAACGATATGAAAATCCTTGTGACTGGTGGTGCCGGTTTTATCGGTTCTGCGGTTGTTCGCCATATCATCCAGCATACCCAAGACTCAGTGGTCAACCTCGACAAGCTAACCTATGCCGGTAATCTGGAGTCCTTGGCAGAGGTTTCAGCCAGCGCTCGCTATGCCTTCGAGCAGGTAGATATCTGCAACCGCGCCGAGCTGGATCGGGTGTTTGCCGCGCATCAACCCGATGCCGTGATGCATCTGGCGGCAGAGAGTCACGTCGATCGCTCCATCACCGGCCCTGCCGATTTTATCGAGACCAATATCGTCGGCACCTATATGTTGCTGGAAGCGGCTCGTGCGTATTGGAATAGCCTGGACGAGGCGCGCAAGGCGGCGTTCCGCTTCCACCATATCTCCACCGACGAGGTGTATGGCGACCTGCCCCACCCGGATGAAGCCGCCCCCGGCGTGGCGCTGCCGCTCTTTACCGAGACCACCCCTTATGCCCCCAGCAGCCCCTACTCTGCCTCCAAGGCATCGAGCGACCATCTGGTACGCGCCTGGCGCCGTACCTACGGTCTGCCGACCGTGGTCACCAACTGCTCCAACAACTATGGCCCCTATCACTTCCCCGAGAAGCTGATCCCGCTGGTGATCCTGAATGCTCTGGATGGCAAGCCGCTGCCTGTCTATGGCAAGGGCGACCAGATCCGCGACTGGCTCTATGTGGAAGACCATGCCCGTGCACTGTATACCGTGGTCACCACTGGCGTAATGGGTGAGACCTACAACATCGGTGGACACAACGAGAAACAGAACCTGGAGGTGGTGCACACCATCTGCGATCTGCTCGATGAGATGGTGCCAAAAGCCGGCTCCTATCGTGATCAAATCACTTATGTGGCCGACCGCCCCGGTCACGACCGTCGTTATGCCATCGATGCCAGCAAGATGAGCGCCGAGCTGGATTGGCAACCACAAGAGACCTTCGAATCCGGTATCCGCAAAACCGTGCTGTGGTACCTGGACAACCAGCAGTGGGTCGGCAACGTCAAGAGCGGGGCCTATCAGTCCTGGATCGAGCAAAACTACGGGGAGCGTGCCTGATGCATATCCTGTTGTTTGGCAAGAATGGCCAGGTAGGCTGGGAGTTGCAGCGCTCACTCGCTCCGTTGGGCCGAGTCACCGCCGTCGACTTCGATTCCACCGATTATTGTGGTGATTTCAGCAACCCGGCAGGGGTAGCCGACACGGTTCGCCTGCTCAAGCCGGATGTGATTGTCAATGCTGCGGCTCACACCGCCGTCGACAAGGCGGAAAGCGAGCGGGAATTCGCCGAACTGCTCAACGCCACCAGCGTGGCTGCGATTGCCAAAGAAGCTGAGGCGTTGGGTGCCTGGCTGGTGCACTACTCCACCGATTACGTATTCGATGGCAGTGGCGAACATCCTTGGGTCGAGAGCGATGAGACAGCTCCGCTCAACGTCTACGGTGAAACCAAGCTGGCAGGGGAACAGGGGGCAGCTCTCTGCGCTCGTCACCTGATCTTCCGCACCAGCTGGGTCTACGCCGCCCGTGGCGCCAACTTTGCCAAGACCATGCTGCGTTTTGGCAAAGAGCGTAGCGAGATGTCGATCATTAATGACCAGTTCGGCGCCCCGACCGGTGCCGAGTTGCTGGCCGACTGTACCGCTCATGCGATCCGCACGGCGCAAGCTAAACCTGAGGTGGCGGGTCTCTATCACCTGATTGCCTCCGGCACCACGACCTGGTTTGACTATGCCCAGCTGGTGTTTGCCAAAGCGAGGGCTGCCGGGGTTGAACTGGCGGTCACACACGTCAATGCCGTACCGACCAGCGCGTTTCCAACGCCGGCCAAACGTCCCCATAACTCGCGACTCGATACCACCAAGTTCCAGCGCACCTTCAATCTGCGCCTGCCGGACTGGACTGTCGGTGTCGAGCGAATGCTGACCGAGATCATCGAAAAATAAGAAAATAAAGACAGCGTGGGTATACGGTTTCACGCTCCAGTAGGGATAAAACGCAAAATGAGTGTTATGCAAGCGCACTCACTTTGATGGGTTACATAATTCAAAGATAAGAAATCAAGTACTATGAACAAACGTAAAGGTATTATTCTGGCCGGTGGCTCTGGCACTCGTCTCTATCCCGTCACCATGGCCGTCAGCAAACAGTTGCTGCCCATCTATGACAAGCCGATGATCTATTACCCGCTGAGCACCCTGATGCTGGCGGGTATTCGCGATATTTTGATCATCAGTACTCCGCAGGATACCCCTCGTTTTGAGCAGTTGCTGGGTGATGGCAGCCAGTGGGGCTTGAATCTGCAATACAAGGTACAACCGAGCCCGGATGGCCTGGCACAAGCCTTTGTTCTGGGGGAAGAGTTTATTGGCTCTGACCCCTGTGCCCTGGTGCTGGGTGACAATATCTTCTATGGCCACGACCTTCAGAAACAGTTGGAGGCAGCCGCAGCCAAGCCTTATGGCGCCACCGTGTTTGCCTATCACGTGCACGATCCAGAGCGCTATGGGGTAGTGGAATTTGATAAACAGGGAACGGCGATTTCTCTGGAAGAAAAGCCACTCGAGCCCAAGAGCAACTATGCAGTGACCGGCCTCTATTTCTACGATAACAGCGTGGTGGAGATTGCGAAGAGCCTGAAGCCTTCTCCTCGTGGTGAACTGGAAATTACCGACGTGAACCGCATCTACCTTGAGCAGGGTAACCTGTCGGTCGCCATGATGGGCCGTGGCTATGCCTGGCTCGATACAGGCACCCACGAGAGCTTGATTGAGGCGAGCAACTTTATTCAGACCATCGAACATCGCCAGGGATTGAAAGTGGCATGTCCTGAAGAAATTGCGTTCCACAAAGGCTTTATCACTGCCGAGCAGGTGATGAAACTGGCGGAGCCGTTGAAAAAGAACGCCTACGGTCAGTATCTGTTGAAAATGCTGAAGTAATAATGTCCCCATGGGGCTATCAGCCCCATTTATACACCAGGTATTCATGATGAATGTTATTCAAACCAAGATCCCCGATGTTTTTATCTTTGAGCCGAAAGTGTTCGGCGATGACCGTGGCTTTTTCTTTGAGAGTTTTAATCACCAACAATTCGAAGCGGCCATTGGCCGTAGCGTGACCTTTGTACAAGATAACCACTCCAAATCATCCAAAGGCGTATTACGCGGCTTGCACTATCAACTGCCTCCCCACGCCCAGGGTAAACTGGTGCGCTGTGTCGCGGGTGAGGTGTTTGATGTAGCAGTAGATATCCGCAAAAGCTCACCGACCTTCGGACAATGGGTGGGGGTTCACCTTTCTGGGGAAAACAAGCGGCAGCTGTGGATCCCGGAAGGGTTTGCCCACGGTTTTATCACATTGACTGACACTGCTGAGTTCTTGTACAAAACTACCAATTATTATGCCCCCAGCAGTGATCGAGGCATTAAGTGGAATGATGACTCCATTGCAATTGAATGGCCGGCTCTGGATTGCGATATCATTACGTCCGCAAAAGACAGCGTTGCCAAGTCATTACTCGATGCAGATCTATTTATCTGAATTCCACTCCCCGTTCCGACACGGGGAGTTTTCTACCACGTAGAGCAAAAATGAAATTATTGACAGGTTCAAAAGGCATCCTGGCCAGAAAAGCAAATATTGAACCTATGCTTGGCTGCCAGTTACATCTCTTCCACGACAATATGCCGTTTGCTGACAATGACGTGATAGTGGGCTGGGGTCAAAAGGCCAATACCTATCAAATAAGGCGGAAAGCGACGTCACTGGGCCTGCCCTATTGGCAGCTGGAAGATGGCTTTATTGGCTATATCGGCCATCCGGCCAAGGGTGGCAAGGCGGTGTCCCTTATCGCCGATCCTGTCGGTATCTATTACGATGCCCGCCAACCCAGCCAGCTTGAACAGCTGATCGCCACCCCCTGCGACGCCGCCATGCTGGCGCGAGCCGAGCGGCTTGTCCATGAACTGGTACGCCTTGGGGTCACCAAATACAACTGCTATGCCGGGCGACCCGCTTCTCTCTCTTCTTGTTCGGCGACCAACCTGACGGCGAAGGATGTCGCCGGGCTGCCTGTGGCGCTGGCCCAGCGCCTGCTGCAAGATGGCAGACCCAGAGTCTTGCTGGTGGATCAGGTGGCCGGGGATCTCTCCATTCCCGGCGCTCTGGCCAGCGAGGCGGACTTTATCGCCATGGTGGAGGCGGCGCGGCGCAATCATCCCGATGCCCGCCTCTTGCTTCGCACCCACCCGGATACCCGCTTTGGCAAGAAGCGTGGCGTGCTGGCCAGACTGAAACTGAGCGATGTAGAGATCGTTGCCGACCATTGTCATCCCCATGCCCTGCTCAACCTGGTGGACGCCGTTTACACGGTGTCATCCCAGCTCGGCTTCGAGGCGCTGCTGCTCGGCAAATCGGTGTATTGCTTCGGCATGCCGTTTTATGCGGGTTGGGGCCTGACCCAGGACAGCAAATCGTGTAAACGCCGCAACGTTCAGGTGTCACTGGCCCAACTGGTGGCGGCGGCGCTGATCTGCTATCCCCGCTATCTGGATCCCGTGCTTGGTCAACGCTGCGAGGTGGAAGAGGTGATCGCCATCATCGCCCGCCAGCAGAAGGCCGCTCCCCGCTGGCGCAGGCTCTATCTGGTGGGGTTCTCCTTGTGGAAGCGCGCCTTTATGCAGGCCTTCTGCCGGCCCCTGGCCGAGGAACTCTGCTTTGTGCGCAAGCCGCCAAAACGGCTGACCGGTGACGAGCAAGTGCTGGTGTGGGGCAGTCGTTACCCCGAGCTCACCTCGGCTATTCGGGTGGAAGATGGCTTTATCCGCTCCAAGGGGCTTGGCTCCAACCTGTGTCGCCCCTCTTCCCTGTCGCTGGATCCGGTCGGGATCTATTTCGACAGCCGAAGTCCCAGCGGGCTCGAGCAGTTGCTCAATTACCAGGAGCTGACCCAGTCACAGCTCGACCGGGGTGAGCAACTGCTCACCCTGCTGCGCGAAAACAAGGTGAGCAAATACAATGTCGGCGCCCCGGCGCACTTCACGCCCCCCGCCGATGGCCGTCCCCTGGTGCTGGTGGTGGGCCAGGTGGATGGGGATGCCTCCATCCTGACCGGCAGCCCGACCATTCGCAGCAACGAGCAGTTGCTCTGGGCGGTGCGCGCCGCCAAACCAGAGGCCCACATCCTCTACAAACCCCACCCGGATGTGGTGGCGGGCAATCGGGCCGGGGCTATTTCTGCGGCCTGCCTGGCGGAGTGCGTGGACAGCCAGGTGCTGGATATCGGCCTGACCAGCCTCTATCCCCACGTGGACGAGCTGCACACCATGACTTCTCTGAGCGGCTTCGAGGCGCTGGTGCAAGGGGTCAAGGTGACGACCTGGGGCCAGCCCTTCTACAGCGGCTGGGGGCTGACCACAGATGCCCATCCCCCGGCCCGGCGCCAGCGCTCACTCCCCCTGGCGGCACTGGTCTATCTGACCCTGGTAGCCTATCCGCTCTATATCGATTGGCAGAGCGGACTCTGGATAAGCCCGGAGCAGTTGATCCGCCAACTGGCCGCGCAAGGTCAATCCTCCGGCCACAAGTCGAGCCGCTGGCAACGCTGGCAAGTCAAGCTGAGCTATCTGGCGCAAGCCCTGCTGCAACGCCCTTCCTTTCCCCAGTTGATGAGATGAGTCGTACATGAAGATTTTGCTGCTGCAAGGACCGCTGGGCCCCTTCTTTCAGAGCCTCAGCCAGGCGCTTTCCGACGCCGGTCACGAGGTCTACAAGATCCATTTCAACGGGGGGGATGAGTGCTGGCGCTGCGTAGGCCATAACGAACGCTTCACCGGCAAGCCGGAGACCTGGAACACCTTCTTTCGCCGCTTTGTCAAGCGCCATGGCATCGACAGCCTCATCTGTTACGGTGATTGCCGTTATTACCACCAGCAAGCCATCCGTATTTGCAAGCTGAAAAAAATCCGCGTCTGGGCCTTGGAGGAGGGCTATCTGCGTCCCGACTTTGTGACGCTGGAGCAAGGAGGCGTCAACGCCTTCAGCCCTCTCTATGCCAAACGTGACTCCCTGGCCGAGATGACCTGGCCAACCCCTTATGAGGCACCGCTGAAAGTGGGCAAGACCTTCGCCCGTCGTGCCTGGTATGCCAGCCGCTACCACATCAACAAGAACCTGTTGCGCTGGCGCTACCCCCATTTCGTCAATCACAGACCCTGGAGTCTCTATCAGGAGGCCAGGGGTTGGGTGGCGGGGGGCCTGGTGAAGTGGAAGCACAAATGGAGCGACCACTCCCTGCTCAAGGCCCTGCCCCGGCACAAGGGGCATATCTTCTTCGTGCCGCTGCAGGTCACCGAAGACTTTCAGATCCGCGAACATTCGGATTTGAGCGGGGTGGAAGAGATGGTCGCCCAGGTGATGAACTCCTTCGCCGAGCACGCCCGCCGCGAGGATGTACTGCTGTTCAAACACCACCCCATGGATCGGGGCTATGTCAGCTATCAATCCCAGATCAACCGACTTATCACGCTGCTCGGGTTGGAAGGACGGGTGTTCTATGGTTATGAACTGCCACTGCCTACCCTCTATCCGCTGCTCAAGGGGGTCATCACCATCAACAGCACGGTTGGCCTCTCCGCCTTGTTACACCATGTGCCCACCCACTGCCTTGGGCGAGCCCTCTATGATCTGCACGGACTGACAACCCGCGGCACATTGGAAGGGTTTTGGCACAAGCAAGATCCCGTTTGCAAAAAGACCTTCGAACGGATGCGTCAGTCATTGCTGCATCTGACCCAGCTCAATGCCAGCTTCTACCGTCATCTGGACATGGGTGCCATGGCCGTGGTGAACAAGATAGGCCAACACAATGAGCAATCGGCTTCTGTCCAGAAGAGCAAACGCCAAACCCTCTCTTCCGGCGTTGTCGGGCCTTGAGCATGACCATCCTGAGCGCATTTTGCCTTTTGACCGAGGAGATGCTGACACCAATGACCATGCTCTGACTCATACCGAGCAGGAAAAAGCCCGCGGATGCGGGCTTTTTTGCAGGTGGCGGTCACACGCTGCGGGGGCGCAGGTGGGCGTGCCAGCGGGCCTCCCACTTCTTGAACAGCCAGACGATGGCGAAGGTGAGCAGCATGTAGAGCAGGCCGGCGGTCAGGAACGCCTCGAACGGGCTGTAGTAGCGGGAGTTGATGATCCGCGCCGCCCCCGTCAGGTCGACGATGGTGATGATGCCCGCCACCGCCGAGCCCTGCAGCATGAAGATCACCTCGTTGCTGTAGGCGGGCAGCGCACGGCGAAACGAGTTGGGCAGTATGATGCGGGTAAGGGTCTGCCAGCGGGTCATGCCGAAGGCGCTCGCCGCCTCTATCTGCCCCTTGGGCATGTTCATCACGGCGCCCCGCACTATCTCGGCGGTGTAGGCACCGGTGTTGAGGGTGAACGCCAGCAGGGCGCAGAACCAGGCCTCGGAGAAGAGGGACCAGGCCGCGCTGTTCTTCAGCCACTCCCACTGGGCGGCGCCGTAGTAGATGATGAAGAGCTGCACCAGCAGCGGGGTGCCGCGGAAGAAGTAGATATAGGCCCAGATCGGTCCCTTGATCAGCCAGTTGCGGCTGTTGCGCAGTATGCCCATGGGCACCGCCAGCAGGAGCCCCAGCATGAGGGAGGCCGCCACCAGCCAGATGGTGGTGTAGAAGCCCTCCCAGTAGGTGGGCCACTCCGTGAGAATGATCGAGAAATCCATGGCTTACCTCGTCTTGATCGCGTAGTGACGCTCGGCCCACTTGAGCGCCGAGGTAGAGACTGCGGTGAAGATCAGGAAGATCAGCGCCACCGCCATGTAGAAGGTGAACGGCTGCTGGGTCGAGCCTGCCGCGAGCGACGCCTTGCGCACCATGTCATCGAGCCCGATGATGGAGACCAGGGCCGTGGTCTTGAGCAGTACCAGCCAGTTGTTGCCAAACCCCGGCAGGGCGTGGCGCATCATCTGGGGGAAGAGGATCCGCACAAACACCTGGCTCGCCCGCATGCCAAAGGCGCGCGCGGCCTCGAGCTCTCCCTTGTCCACCGCCAGGATGGCACCGCGGAAGGTCTCGGTCATGTAGGCGCCGAAGATGAAGCCGATGGTGGCCACCCCGGCCGCAAACGGGCTGATGTCGATGTAATCCGGCAGCAACGAGACCCACTCCTGGTTCGGATTGCTCTCGAGCAGGTAGTTGTTGTACGCCTCGTTGACCCAGGTGCAGATCCCGTTGATGAGGACCTGACCGCCGAAGAACAGCAGCATCATCAGCACCAGATCCGGGATGCCGCGAATGACGGTGGTGTAGGCCGCCGCGATGCCGCGTGCCCACTTGTAGGGAGAGAGCTTGGCCAGGGCGCCCAGCATGCCGAGCACCAGGGCCAGCAGCAAGGAGGCGAGCGCCACCTCCAGGGTGATCCAGGCCCCCTCCAGCAGAGAGGTTTCGTATCCTTTCAAATCAAACATATGCAATGCAGCTCCATCGCAATCGGGCCCGTCACTCCCAGCGGAAGGCAACGGGCCCGATGACTACTGACGGGATCAACCTGTCGTTGTTCGCCTGACGTCGGCTTACTCGCCGTACACGTCGAAGTCGAAGTACTTGTCGTTGATTTCCTTGTACTTGCCATTGGCACGCAGGGCCAGGATGGCGGCATTGAATTTCTCTTTCAGATCCTTGTCAGCCTTGCGCACCGCGATGCCGGCACCCTCGCCAAACCACTTGGGATCGGTCAGTTTCGGGCCGATGAACTCGAAGGCATCGCCCCCTTCCTTCTTCAGCAGGCCGTCGCTGATGGCGGCGGAGTCGGCCATCACGTAGTCGACACGGCCGGATTTCAGATCGAGGTAGGCTTCATCCGCAGTGCCGTAGCGCTTGATGGTGGCGTTGGGGAAGTTGTCGGTGATGTAGGTATCCATGGAGGTGGCACGCTGCACGGCGATGGTCTTGCCGTCCATGAAGGCCTTGTCGAGCTGGATCTCGGTCCCTTTCTTGGCGGCGAAGCGCGCCGGGATGTGCTGGTACTTCTGGGTGAAATCCACCTTCTTCTTGCGCTCTTCGGTGATGTCCATGGTGGCGATGATGGCGTCATACTTGCGCGACAGCAGCGCCGGAATGATGCCGTCCCAGTCCTGCTTGATCAGGGTGCACTTCACCTTCATCTCTTCGCACAGGGCGTTGGCGATGTCGATGTCGAAGCCTTTCACCTCGCCGCTCGGCTCGGTCCAGGAGAAGGGGGGATAGGCCCCTTCCACCCCGATCCGGACCTCTTTCCACTCCTTGGCCATAAGGCTACCGGAACACAGGGCCGTCATCACGGCAGTCGCCAGCATCAGCTTGTTCATGTATCTCTCCTTGATAAACACGTCGATCGTTGAAAGTACGGATGGTTTAAATTGAATCCCGTCCATCAATAGATGGACGAGATGAATTGCTTGAATCGCTCCGACTTGGGATGGGCGAAGATCTCCTTGGGATTGCCCTCCTCCTCCACGCGCCCCTGGTGCAGGAACATCACCTTGTTCGACACGTCGCGGGCGAAGGACATCTCGTGGGTCACCACCATCATGGTACGCCCCTCTTCCGCCAGCTCGCGCATCAGGCCAAGGACCTCCCCCACCAGTTCAGGGTCGAGGGCCGAAGTAGGCTCGTCAAACAGCATCACCTCGGGCTCCACCGCCAGCGCCCGGGCGATGGCGGCCCGCTGCTGCTGACCGCCGGAGAGGTGACCGGGATAATAGTCGCGACGCTCCCACAGCCCCACCCGGTTGAGCAGGTGCTCCGCCTTGGCGATGGCCTCGGCACGGGGCACCTTGAGTACCTGGATGGGCACCTCGATGATGTTCTGCATGATGGTCATGTGGGACCAGAGGTTGAAGCTCTGGAACACCATGGCCAGACGGCTGCGGATCCGCTCCACCTGGCGCATGTCTTCCGGCAGGCGTTCGCCGGAACGGCTGGTTTTCATCCGGATCAGCTCCCCGTGGAGGGAGACGCTGCCCGATGAGGGGGTTTCAAGCAGATTGATACAGCGTAGAAAGGTCGACTTCCCCGAACCCGAGGAGCCGATGAGGGAGATCACATCCCCCTTGTGGGCCGTCATATCGATGCCCTTGAGCACTTCGTGGGTGCCAAAATATTTGTGCAGATCACGAACTTCCAGTGCGGCAACGTCGCTCATCCATTACAACCTTGTCTGTCCCTAGACGCCGCTTCGGCGTGACTCCACCATCGTCCATTTAACAAAACGTTAACCGATGGCAACCTTCAGCGAAAATATCATTGAGGTAGTGAAAAAACAATACAGAACCGAGGTATTTGGTGTTTTATCTGTATTTTTATTGGCCTATTGAGTATTTTTCAGCACTTTGTCTGCATAAAATCCATTTTTTGTCGCACCTTCCCTACCGCTCTTTTATACCCGCAGCGCACTGGTAGCAAGCATATTTCACCATATCCGCCAGATGTCACCCAAAAGGACTTTATTCACCCGGGCAGATTCCCCTTCTCTCGTCATTTCATGGGGATGAAATTGATTTTTCAGGTGATGTGGCCCTCTTTCCCCGTTTGCGTGCACAGCTGGCTGTCATCAAAAAACACAACAATATGATAAAAAAGTCCCGTATGGGCCATGCTGATGCACAGATCCGTGACACAGGTGCAACAAGTCGTGATAAGGTGCCGTTTTTCCACGTTTTGTGATCGAGGCCCCGATGTTGCTCAATGTGTTGCTGATCCTGCTGCCGCTCGTGATCGGCTATCTGGTTCCCCTCTCTTCCGCCCGTCTGATCAAGCTGGTCAACCAGTCCCTGGGCAAGATGGTCTACCTCATCCTGTTCCTGATGGGGCTGGGGCTGGCCTATGTGGAGAACCTGGGCAGCAACCTGGCAGTGATCTTCAAGGTGGCAGGGGTGATGCTCGCCGCCATTACCCTGTGCAACCTGCTGGCCCTGTGGTGGCTGGACAAGCGCAGCCCCCCTACCCACGAGGCCAGTGACGGCAAGATGCCGAGCAAGCTGCACCTGTTGTGGGAATCCCTCCAGCTCTGTTTCGTGGTGTTGGGGGGCGTCTTGCTGGGGCTGGTGGTGGACCTGCGCGCCCTGCCCATCGACAAGTTGAGCGAGTGGGCCCTGATGCTGCTGCTCTTGCTCATCGGCATCCAGATGCGCAACTCCGGCATGCGCCTGCGCCAGATCCTGCTCAACCCCTGGGGCATGAAGATCGCGCTCACCGTCATCCTCAGCAGCTGGCTCGGCAGCCTGCTGGCCGCCCAGCTGCTCGGCATGCCCTTTGCCCATGGCCTCGCGATGAGCTCCAGTTTTGGCTGGTATTCGCTCTCCGGCATTCTGGTAGCGGACAAGCTGGGCCCGGTGCTGGGGTCCGCCGCCTTCATCAACGATCTGGGGCGCGAGCTTATCGCCATCCTCATCATCCCGGTGCTGATGCGCCGCCACCCCAGCGCCGCCATCGGCTACGGCGGTGCCACGGCGCTGGACTTCACCCTGCCTGTCATCCAGAAATCCGGCGGCATCCAGGTGGTGCCGGTGGCCATCGTCTCCGGCTTTATCCTGAGCCTGCTCGGCCCCATTCTGATCCTGGGGTTCCTGGCTATCTGAGCCCATGGCACGACAAAGCCCGGCACTGCTGCCGGGCTTTTTGTTGATGAACTGAGCGGGCTGGATGACAGGCGCCGGTATTCAGGTGCGCCACCGGCCCCCACTCATCACCCGCTCGATAGCGAACGTATCAGGATCGATCAGCAGCAGATCCGCATCCTGCCCTACCCCCAGGGTACCCTTGCTCGCAAGCCCCAGCGCCCTGGCCGGATTGGCCGTCACTACCGCCAGAGCCGTCTCCAGCGCCACCCCCTTGCCGCAGGCCGCCACCACCTCCTGCCACAGGCTCCCTATCTGGCCACAGCGCAGCTCGATGAGACGCCCCTCGCCGTCAAAGCGCGGCAGACTGGCGTTGGCATCCGAGCTGAAGCTGATGCGATCCACGGGCACGCCAGCCGCCAGCAACGCCACCAGGGCGTCGGCCGCGAGCCGCTCCCCGTCATCCAGCAGGTCCGGGAAGCTCGACGTGGTGAGGTCGACCCAGCCGCCTGCCCGACCCCACTCGATGGCCTCGGCAAAGAGCCAGGGATTGCGGTTGCAGTGAGTGGGGTAGAGCTGGCGAAGCGGGATGTCGGTGTCATCGCGCAGGGCCCGCAGGGGCGCCAGCGCCCCGCGGCCATCTCCCAGGTGAAAGAAGCTGACGCCACTTTTGCCCGACAACAGCCCGGCCACCCGCGCCTCGCTCGCCAGGCGCGCCAGCTCGTCGTGGGTGGGGGCGCTGGACCTGTGATCGCTGATGGCCACCTCCCCCACCCCCAGCACTTCGGGGATCAGCATGATGTCCGACTCCACCGTGCCGGTGAGGGTCTTGACCGGCAGGTGGTAGGAGCCGGTGTACATGAAGGCGCTCACCCCGGCGGCGCGAAACTCGCGCACCTTCCCCAGCACCTGGGCCGGGCTGCGGGTCAGGCTGTCGGTGCCGAGGGCCGCCACGAGCGTGGTAACCCCCGCCGCCAGAGCTTCCCTTGCCGAGAGCTCCGGCGTGCGAAAGCCGAAGCCTCCCTCGCCGCCGCCTCCCGTGATATGGGCGAGCGGGTCTACCAGTCCGGGCACCAGATAGCGGCCGCCAGCGTCCACCCGCGTCAGTGGCCAGTCGACCGGAACCGTCAGTCCCTTGCCCATCCAGGCGATGCGGCCATCCGCCACCAGCAGATCCTGCTGGCCGAGCGGGGCCGGACTATGGATCTGCGCACCCTCGATCAGGGTCAACATGGGGTCTCTCCTTGCTGCATGAAAAAGGAGGGAGCAGGCTCCCTCCGACTGTTACCCATCAACCGCCATAGATATCGTACTTGAAGTACTTCCGGTTGATCTCCTGATACTTGCCGTTGGCGCGCAGGGCCTTGATGGCGTCGTTCAGCCTGGCCCTGAGATCCGGATCCCCCTTGCGCACCGCGATCCCCATGCCGTCGCCAAACCATTGACGGTCGGTCAGGGCCGGCCCCACATAGTCGAACTTGTCGCCCCCTTCCTTGCCAAGCAACCCCTGTTCGATGGCCGAGGCGTCGGCCAGCAGGGCCAACACCCGTCCCGCCTTCAGATCGAGGTAGGCTTCATCGGCACTGCCGTAACGCACTATGGTGACGCTGGAGCCGAAGTTGTCGGTCAGGTACTTGTCGTGGGTGGTGGCCCGCTGCACGCCGATGCGCTTGCCCGCCATCCCTTCCGGCGTCAGCGTCAGTTCGGTGCCCCTGGCCGCCACGAAGCGGTTGGGAATGTGTGCATATTTCTCGGTGAAGTCGACCTTCTTGCGCCGCTCGTCGGTGATCGACATGGCAGCGATAATGGCGTCGTACTTGCGCGACAGCAGGGCCGGGATCATGCCGTCCCAATCCTGGGCCACCAGCTCGCACCTGACAGCCATCTGCTGGCACAGGGCGTTGGCAAGATCGATGTCAAATCCCTTGATCTCTCCGGACGCATCGGTCCATGAGAAGGGCGGATAGGCCCCCTCCACGCCAAAGCGTACCGTCTTCCACTCCTTGGCGGTGACGGGGGCGGCGAGCAGACAGGCAGCAACAAGCTTGTCCATCTTAAATGCGAAAGGGGACTCCCTCCGACGTAGGTGGGAGGGGAATTTCGCCGGGGCGTCAGCCCCGCTGGTTTTGAATGTATTGCTTGATCACCTCCAACGATCTCTGCAAACTTCTGCCGCACACTGACCGAAGGAAGCGTGATGCAGATCCCCCAATATCGGCTTTCGATACTTGGTAATAAACACCAAGTGTACGTGCAAAGCGTAGGCCGCATGGCGTTATTAATTAATTTTAGTGAATTGCATTCTGTCACTCAATCGGGCTTAATAGATATGGCAATAATGCTACACACTGAGCGCTAAATGCAAATTCTGAAAGCCTACAAATTCCGACTCGAACCGACCGAACAACAAGCGCAACGCCTGCGCCAGTTGGGC
>NZ_JAPCIY010000066.1:0-23501 GCF_027707645.1 Aeromonas sp. QDB30
AGTTCAGTCGGTTAGAATACCGGCCTGTCACGCCGGGGGTCGCGGGTTCGAGTCCCGTCCGCTCCGCCACTAAATTGAAAGGCCTTCCCTATCGGGAAGGCCTTTTTGCTTTCTGGCGTCTGGATAATAGCTCAGGAAACAAGAGGCAATCGGCGGGTCTGCCGCCTGTTACTGACAACACGCCTCTTCCCCCCTGTGGTGCTTACGTGCCTGGTATTGTCTCTTTGCCCAGGGTTTACCCTTCGCTCTGGTTTGCCTTTGTTCCTCCATCTTTTCCCAACCCGGCCAATCGGCCGGGCTTTGTCGTGTCTGGAGATGAGCATCGCAAGCACGCGAATACGCTCTGACCGAGAGTGCCAGAGGACCATCGGGAGCTCATATGCGGATAAGAGATAAGCAAAGCGCTTTTTCTTTCTTCATGGAATATGCATAAGCGGGCATGCTGTACTCAACCCAACGATATGGAGTATCACCATGAAACTGCGAATGACCGCTCTCACCGTTCTCTCCCTGCTGGCTCTCGGTCAGGTCCAAGCCGCCGAGGTGCGGCTGCTGAATGTCTCCTATGACCCGACGCGGGAGCTGTTCCAGGAGTACAACAGTGCCTTTGCCAAGGAGTGGAAGGCCAAAACCGGCGACGATGTGGTGGTGAGCCAGTCACACGGTGGCTCAGGCAAACAGGCTCGTGCCGTGGTGGACGGACTGGAGGCTGACGTGGTCTCCCTGGCGCTGGCCTATGACGTCGATGCGGTGGCCAAGGCAGGTCTCACCGCCAGCGACTGGGAAGGGCGTTTGGCCAACAATGCCTCTCCCTATACCTCCACCATCGTCTTCCTGGTGCGCAAGGGGAATCCCAAGCAGATCAAGGATTGGGGCGACCTGGTGCGCAAGGATGTCGCCATCATCACCCCCAACCCCAAGACCTCCGGCGGTGCGCGCTGGAATTATCTGGCTGCCTGGGGCTATGCCCTGAAGAAAAGCGGCACTGAAGGGGGCGCGAAACAGTTTGTCAGCGATCTGTTCAAGAATGTGAAGGTGCTGGACTCAGGGGCACGTGGCGCCACCACCAGCTTCATCGAACGCGGGCTCGGGGATGTGTTGCTGGCCTGGGAAAATGAAGCGTTGCTGGTGCTCAATCAGCCGGGCACCAGCGACAAGTTCGAACTGGTGGTGCCCTCGGTCTCCATCCTGGCCGAGCCGCCGGTAGCCGTGGTGGACAAGGTAGCCAAGAAGCATGGTACCGAGGCCGTCTCCAAGGCTTACCTCGAGTATCTCTACTCTGACGAAGGGCAGCGCATCATCGCCAAATACCACTATCGTCCGAGCAATCCGGCGATCCTGAAGGAGACAGCGGCCCAGTTCCCCAACCTGACGCTCTTTACTGTCAAGGATCTGGAAGGCGATTGGGACAAGGCACAGAAGAAGCACTTCGCCCAGGGCGGATCGTTTGACCAGATTTACCAACCGGGCCGCTAAGAGACGCAGGCCCCTGTGACAACAGATAGGAGTACCACGATGAACAAGATCCTTCTGGTTCCCGGTCTGCACAACAGTGGGCCGGATCACTGGCAGAGCCGCTGGCACCAGCAATTTCCCCAGTGGCAGAGAATGATGGGTCTGCCCTGGGACAAGCCGGATCTCACGGTCTGGAGCGCAAAGCTGGCGAGCAAGCTCAGGAGCCGGCGCAGCCGGGTCCACCTGGTCGCCCACTCCTTCGGCGCTCTAACGGCCATCGCTGCCGCCAGACTGCAACCAGACAAGGTCTCTTCCATCTTCATCGTTGCCCCTGCCGATCCTGCCCGTTTCGGTATCCCGGATGAGGTGTTGACGGGGTCCATCAAGGTCTCTGCCCAGTTGATCGCCAGCCGCAATGACCCCTGGATGAGTTTCGAGCGGGCAGAGTTCTGGAGCCGGCAGTGGCAGGTGCCGTTGTTCGATGCGGGGGAGGTGGGCCATATCAATGCCCAGTCCGGCCATGGGGAGTGGCACCAGGGCCTCGCTTTGCTTGGCACCCTATACCGCCGTGCCGAAATGGTCGTGGAGCCTGCTCCTGCCGAGTGGGGCAAGCAGGCCGCACTCAGTTTTCGATGAGGGACCATCGGATTGTCTCGGCACGATTTCCAGGCGGGCTGGCAACTTGGCCAGCGTGACTGACTTTGCATGTTCCCGGTTTTACCGCTCCGTCTTTTAGGTCTTTTATTTATATAAAAGACCTTTTTTTATGCTTATCGCTCTAAAAGCCTTGTTCCACCATTGTTAGATAAAAAAGTGCTTAGCAAAGGCATTATTGGTGTTTGTTGTCCCTGGCCGCCGTGAGCAAAATCGTCACATCCAAAGTATTTATAACAAACGGATGTGTTATGCGATTAAGTTCTTATTCCGTCCTGCCAGGCCTGGGGCCAACGCTGGGCTTCAGTCTGCTCTATCTGGGCATACTGGTGCTGCTGCCGCTCTCGGCACTGGTGCTGTTTGCGGTGAACAACCTGAGCGCCGCCGAGTTCTGGCAGGTGATCGGCTCCCCCCGGGTGCTCGCCTCCTTTCGCCTGAGCTTTGGCGCCGCCTTCATTGCCGCCCTGCTCAACAGTCTGTTCGGTCTGATACTGGCCTGGGTACTGGTGCGCTATACCTTCCCCGGCCGCAGACTGGTGGATGCGCTGATCGACCTGCCCTTTGCCATGCCGACTGCCGTCTCCGGCATTGCCTTGTGCGCCATCTTTGCCCCCAACGGTTGGATTGGCCAATGGGTCGCTCCGCTGGGCATCGAGCTTGCCTACAACCCCATAGGGGTGGTCATTGCCCTGACCTTTATCGGGCTGCCCTTTGTGGTGCGTACCCTGCAGCCGGTGCTGCGGGAAGCGGAGAGCGAGCAAGAGGAGGCGGCCGCGAGCCTGGGTGCCAACCGCTGGCAGACCTTCATCCGGGTACTGTGGCCGACCCTGGTACCTGCGCTGCTCACCGGTTTTGCCCTGGCGTTTGCTCGCGGCGTGGGGGAGTACGGCTCTGTCATCTTCATTGCCGGCAACCTCCCCATGGTGTCCGAGATTGCACCCCTGATGATCATGAGTCATCTGGAGGAGTATGACTACGCCGGTGCATCGGCCATTGCGTCCGTCATGCTGCTCATTTCCTTTGTGCTGCTGTTGCTCATCAACAAGTTGCAAGCCTGGAGCTGGGCTCGCATCGGAGGAAGCCGTATATGAACGCCTCTACTGCACATCTCGATCAGGCCCAGGAGTCCGCTCCGGCCACCCCGGCGCGTCATCCCCCGGTGACCCATGAACCGGTCTGGGTCAAATGGCTGCTGGTTACCGTCGGTCTGGGCTGGTTTGCCGCCTTGCTGCTGTTGCCGCTGGCCACCGTCTTCATCCAGGCGCTGAGCCCGGGTCTGGCCTTCTTCTGGCACGCCATCAGCGAGCCGGATGCCCTGAGCGCCCTGGGGCTGACCGCCCTGGTGACGCTCTGCTCGGTGCCCCTGAACCTGCTGTTCGGGCTGGGCGCTGCCTGGGCCATCGCCCGGTTCCGCTTTCCTGGCCGGCAACTGCTTATCACCCTCATCGATCTGCCGTTCTCGGTCTCGCCGGTCATCGCAGGCTTGATGTTCGTGCTGCTGTTCGGCAGTCGCGGCTGGTTCGGCGAGTGGCTCAGCGAGCACGACATCAAGATCATTTTCGCCACCCCGGGGATTATCCTGGCGACCACCTTCATCACTGTGCCCTTCGTGGTGCGCGAGCTGTTGCCCCAGATGGAGGCGCGGGGCCCGGAGGAAGAGGAGGCCGCCATCATGCTGGGGGCGAGCGGGTTGCAGATGTTCTGGCGGGTGACCCTGCCCGGCATCCGCTGGAGCCTGATGTATGGCCTGCTGCTCTGTACCGCCCGGGCGGTGGGGGAGTTTGGCGCTGTCTCCGTGGTTTCCGGCCACATTCGCGGCCAGACCAACACGCTGCCGCTGCACATCGAGATCCTTTACAACGAGTACCAGACCGGTGCCGCCTTCGCGGTGGCCAGCCTGCTGGCGCTGTTCGGGATCTTCACCCTGCTGGGTGAGACCCTGCTGGCCAGGCTGCGCGGCCAACCGACCCAGTCCCATTGATCCCGAATTAACGGTTATAGGAGAGGCATTCATGAGCATTCAGGTTCAAGGGCTCAACAAGCATTTCAATCAGTACGCGGCGCTGGCCGACATCAACCTCGATTTTCACGACGGTGAGCTGGTCGCCCTGCTCGGCCCCTCCGGCTGCGGCAAGACCACCTTGCTGCGGATCATCGCCGGGCTGGAGCAGGCGGACAATGGCAGCGTCATCATCCGCGGTGAGGATGCCTCGGATCTCCATGTGCGCGAGCGCAACGTTGGCTTCGTGTTCCAGCACTACGCCCTGTTTCGCCACATGACGGTGTTCGAGAACGTGGCCTTTGGCCTGAGGGTCAAGCCGCGCAGCGAACGCCCGGACGAGGCGGCCATCCGCACCCGGGTCAAGGAGCTGCTGGATCTGGTGCAGCTCAGCCACGTCGCGGCACGCTACCCGACCCAGCTCTCCGGTGGTCAGCGCCAGCGGGTCGCCCTGGCCCGAGCCCTGGCGGTGCAGCCCAAGGTGCTGCTGCTGGACGAGCCTTTCGGCGCCCTCGATGCCCAGGTGCGCAAGGAGCTGCGCCGCTGGCTGCGTGAGCTTCACGACGAGCTGCATGTCACCAGTCTGTTCGTGACCCACGATCAGGAAGAGGCCCTGGAGGTGGCGGATCGGGTGGTGCTGATGAACGCCGGCAAGGTAGAGCAGATTGGCACCCCTGCCGAAGTGTATGATCAGCCCGCCAGTGCCTTCGTGCACAGCTTCCTTGGCAGCGTGAACCTGTTTCGTGGCAGGGTGGCCGGGCAGGGGCTCGGCATCGGTGAACAGCAACTGGGTGGCCCCATCCCCTCCCATCTGGCAGAAGGGAGTGCGGCCATTGCCTATGTGCGCCCCCACGAGCTGGAGATCCTGCCCTCGGATGCCCCCGGTGGCATTCGCGCCACCATTACCCGCCTGCTGCCCATGGGGCCGCGCATCCGGGTGGAACTGCGTGGCGATGGGGAGACGGGAGGCGCCCACTACGAGGCCGAACTGAGCAAGGAGGCCGCCCGGGCCTTTGCCCCCGGCCAGGGGGTGCGTCTGGTGGCCAGGCAGGCACAGCTCTATCCCGACTACCAGATCTGAGGTCAAGCCGCGAGGTGTGGCCCTCTTTCAGGCTTGCTGCCGGGCTATGATCCCGGCAATCCATAACAAGAGGACGGTGGCACGAGCCACCGCCACTCAGCGCAGGAGGCGATGAGGTGAACTTTCAGCAATTGCGAATCATTCGGGAGGCGGCACGGCGGGATTACAACCTGACCGACGTGGCCAATGCCCTCTTTACGTCCCAGTCCGGGGTCAGCCGCCACATTCGCGAGTTGGAGGAGGAGCTGGGGCTCGGCCTCTTCATTCGCTATGGCAAGCGTCTGCTCGGCATGACCGAGCCGGGCAAGGAGTTGCTGGTGATCGCCGAGCGTATCCTGGGGGATGCCGACAACATCCGCAAACTGGCGAGCACCTTTGCCAATCGCGACTCGGGCCGGCTGCTCATCGCGACCACTCATACCCAGGCCCGTTATGCCCTGCCGAGGGTAGTGAAGGCGTTTCGGGAGCAATTTCCTCTGGTACAGCTGGAGCTGCGTCAGGGGAGCCCGGAGGAGATAGTGCGGCTGGTGCAGACCGGCGAGGTGGACATCGGCATCAGCAGCGAGCAGCTCGACAAGAGCGAAGGGGTGGTGGCCTTTCCCTACTACCGCTGGCACCACAATATCGTCGTGCCGGAGCAGCACCCCCTCACCGCCGAGCGGGAGCTGACCCTGGCCGCTCTGGCCCACTGGCCCATCGTCACCTATCAGGCCGGCCTCACCGGTCGGGCACGGGTGGATGATGCCTTTGCCGAGGCGGGCATAGTGCCGCAGATCCTGCTGACCGCCCAGGACTCCGACGTCATCAAGACCTATGTCGAGCTGGAGATGGGGGTGGGCATACTGGCGGACATGGCGTTCGATTCCCAGCGGGACAAGGGACTGGTGCAACTGGACGGCAGTCGGTTGTTTGCGCCGCACACCGCCTGGATCGGCCTCAAGCAGGGGCAGTTCCAGCACAACTTTGCCTGGCAGTTCATCCAGCTCTGCAACCCCGAGCTGGCGCTGGCGGAGATCCAGGCCCGCGCCATGAGCAACGAGCCCCTGCTCGACTATCAGATCTGAACCGAGGGATGGATGAAAAACGGGGAGCCATGGGCTCCCCGTTTGTTTGATGTTGACCTGATCTGGCACCGGAAGCGCCGAGCGGGTTCCCGCCAGGTCGGATACGTCCCATCACTGCGCTGTCCAGGCCTCCTGCCAGTGGGAGCCGACGCCCGGTTCATACTGGGTGGCCGTGCTCGCCCACTGGCTGCACCAGCCGCTGTAGGGGAAGGGTTTGCACTGATAGATCTTGGCATTCTTCGGCTGCAGCACCCGGGTTCCGGCGGTGTAGGACTTGAGGCCGTCCGGGAAGGTGAACTGGTAATCGTCCCCGCTTGCCGGGTCCTTGAACATGAGATCCAGGGTCTGTTGCACCGCGTCACCACCGGCCTTGGGTTTGCCCTCGATCACCAGCTGATGGTGGCCCGCACTCAAGCCGGTCAGCGCCATGGAGAAACTCTGGCTGCCGTCCTTGATGTCGGCACTGCTCTGTCCCCTGGCGACACCGCCGTGGTCATAGAGGGTGTTGGTGATGGCGAGATCCCCCTGGGCCGTGACGGTGAACGTCAGGGTGAGCTTGCCGTTGTCGAGGGGGTAGTCGCTCGCCAGACCGCTCACGCTGATCCCGTTCTCAACCGGGGGCTGCTGTTGCTCAAGCTGGATCTCGACCCGTTGCAGGTTGCTGCCAGCCTTGAGGTAGACCGGGTTCTGGCCATAGACGGGGTTGAACTGGCCCTCCGAACCTTGCTGGCCAGCACGGATCTGGCTCTGCTCGGCGTTGATTTTGCTCGCCAGGGCGTGGGCCCAGTTGTTCTTCTGGCCCTGCCCGGCGCTGGCGATGGTCAGCTCGGTCTGGAGATCGGTGCGCTCGCCATTGGCATCGAACACCCGGGTTCTGGCTTTGTCACCCGCCACCAGGTCGATGGAGGGATAGATGGTCCCTCCCTGGTTCCAGGTCAGCGGGGGCTGGGTGCCATCCTTGAACCGGGCGTCGATCAGGTTGTAGAAGCTGTTGGCGGTATCCCCTACCTCCCACACCCCGAGAATGACCTGATAACCGGTACGCGGGGGCAGGGTGCACTGATGGGTCACCTGTTTGGGGGGCTGCACCATGTTGCCGTCGATGACGCAGAAGGGATTGAGATCGAACGCATCCCGGGTGAGGGGCTGGTTCGGGTTCCAGTCCTGCTTGGTGAGGTAGTAGCGCCAGTTGCGGGTCACGTGGTTGGCAGTGAAGGTCCAGCTGATGGCGAAGGGGCCGGCCTGCACCTCACGTTTGGTCCAGCGATCGAGGGTCTGGGTGTTGAGCTCGCCGAATTGGGGGTGACCGGCCGAGGCTATCTGGCCGTCGGCGGGGCCGCCATCGGGGAAGCCGGAGGGGGCTTCCAGGCTCTGGGGTTCCCACTGGATGGCGCCACACTGGCTGTTGCCCCCTGTCTTGCACAGGTAGTTGCGCCCTTCGGGCTGGCTGATGTAGCCGTGAGCGAGCACGCCGCCACTGGCCAGCAGCGCCAGCGCTGCCGCGAGATGGGTGAGTCGGATATTTGCTGCCATACATTCCTCTGTTCGGTGATGTGGGCAGTCACGTTGGCAGGGGAGTTCCCCGAAACACGGTGCTGCAACCCCGCTATCCTGGACAGCTTGTCTTTAGACCGGAGGCTTTGCGTCCTGGCCTTTCAACCAGTTTGCCAAATGACTACAGAAAGGATCATGGTGCCGCCTGTGGCGACCACTCATCATGACTATATTTTGTTAAAAAATTAAGTGTAAAAATTGACAGTGCCATCTCATCGGAGCAGCGCATCAGCGGCAGATCACTCCATCGGGATCTGCGCGCTGGTTCAGTGCGAGAGGGTGGCCCGGGAGAGGCTCCCGTGGCCATGACAGGTAAGGAGCCCCTGCAAGCCTGGCAGGGGCTCATGGGGCCACTCAGTGGCGGGGTTGCATGCCTGCTCGGGAAGAGGACACCTGGGTCGGTCGCATCATCCTGTCCTGGGCTTGGGCGTTGTCGAGCTTGAACACCGCCAGTCGCTCGTCGAGGCTTCGGGAGAGACCGGCCAGCAGTTCACTCTCCTGGGCCAACTGGGAGGCCGCCTGGGACATCTCTAGCGCCGAGTCGTTGATGCCGCTGACGTTGCGGTTCATGTCTTCCGCCACCATGCTCTGCTGCTCCGCCGCCGTGGCGATCTGGGTCGCCATGTCACTCACGTGCTGGATGTGATTGACGATGAGGGAGAGATCCTGCCCCGCCTTCTCGGACTGGTTGACGCTGCTCTCCGCCAGCTTGCGGCTGGCGTCCATGGCGTTGGCGGCGGTGACAGCCCGTTGCTGCAACTGGGTGATGGTACTCTGGATCTCCTCGGTGGAGTGGCGGGTGCGACTGGCCAGCTGGCGCACCTCGTCGGCCACCACGGCAAAGCCACGGCCCTGCTCGCCGGCCCGGGCCGCCTCGATGGCGGCGTTGAGGGCCAGCAGGTTGGTCTGCTCCGAGATGGCGCTGATGACCGCCGTCACCTCGCTTATCTGCATCACACCCTCCTTGAGCTGGTTGACCTGCGAGGTGGCCTGATCCACCTCGGTGGCCAGCGCCTGGATGCCGTGCACGCTGGCATGGACATCCTGGTTGCCGAGCCCGGCCTCGCTGGTGGCATCCTGGGTGTCGCGGGCCGTATTCTCTGCGTGACCCGCCACGTCGGCGATGGTGGCGCTCATCTCGTTCATGGCGGTGGCGAGCTGGGCGAGCTGATCCCGCTGACTGTTGACCGCCTGGTTGGTCTGTTCGGCGGAGGCAGCGATGCGCAGGGCGGCATCCGCCACGTTGCGGGCCCCCTGGCTCGCCTCCAGCAGGGCGCGGCGGATGGCATCCAGCCCCTGGTTGGTGGAGCTGGCGACGGCGCCGAGCTCATCCCTGCCCAGCACCGGGATGCTGACCACCAGATCGCCAGCCGCGACCCGGGCCATGGCCTTGTTGATCTCGGCCAGGGGATTGACGATGGAGCGGCTGATGGCGAGTCCCAGCAGCCCCATCAACAGGATCACCAGCAAGGTGGCGCCACCCATCCACTCATATTGGGACCACATGGTGGCCTCAATGTCCTGCAACAACACACCGGAGCCCAGGATCCAGCCCCAGGGCTGGTAGCCCGTCACCAGCGACATCTTCTGGGACGCCTCGCCGGACGGGGAGACCCACTGATACTCCAGCCTGCCCTGGTGGCCGCCCTTGCCGAGATCCACCATGTGCTGCCAGTGGGACTCGGCAGGGTTGTTGCCCATCTGCTGGCCGACCAGCTCGGGTTTGGCGGGATGCACCACCACCCGACGATCTTCATCCAGCACGAACAGGTAGTTGTCCCCGTCAAAGCGCATGCTGTCGAGCATGGCCTTGGCCTGTGCCTTGGCCTGCTCCGGGGGGAGGGTGGCGGCCAGGGCCTGGATCCGGCTCATGGCCAGGTCCAGCACCGCCTGCAGCCTGGCTTCCCGTTCACTCATCAAATTGCGGTGCAGGGCACTGGCCGAGATGAGCAGCAGTGCGATGAAGCCGACCAGGGCCAGTGAGAGCAGCAGCATCAGTTTGCGACTCACGGCAATATCACCGAGCTTGAACATAGTCTTATCCTTACTTTCCCATGCGGGTCTGATTGTGGCCGTTCTAGCGGCCGGACCTGATTATTGTTTTTTTAACATGCCATTAACTTTCAATGGGTTGCGATGAAAAACAGCCAATTGAGCAGTTTGACAACCAGTATAGCCAGCAGACAGAAACCCTCGCTTTTGATAGCGTGATGGCGCGCATCCCGGCGCACAATTTGTCTGCTCCATTTGCAAGAAGTGTGAATGGGTTGGCATTTCACCAAAAAGGAGTGGGCGCCCCCGTGGTCGCCCCATAACAAGAGGGAAGTTATGAGTTCCATTGCCAGGAATTATCTCAACCAGCTCAATGCCGATTACCTGCAGGTGCACAGACGCAAGGAGGACCTGTTCTGGTCCACCTACATGGGCACCAGCGACGATCAGGCAGGCTTCACCGCGGCCGAACAGGCCTACAAGGCGTTCTGTGCCGATCCTGACCGCCTGCCCGTGCTGCGGGAGATGCATGCCCAGGCCGAAGAGGCGGATCTCAGGCGCGGCCTGGGGGGCTGGATCGCCTTCTTCGAGTGCAACGTCATCGAAGATCCCGGTGCCTCCGCCCTGATGGACGAGCTGGTGGCCGCCGAGGCGGATCTCTTCACCCGTCGCAAGGGGTTGAAGCTCACCTTGCTGGACGAGCAGGGCCGCCAGGTGCCCGGCAGTCTGCCCGCCGCCAGCACGGCGCTGGCCGCCAGCTGCGACGAGGCGGTGCGCCAGAGCGCGCTCGCCATGTTCCAGACCCTGGAGCAGTGGGTGGTCGACAACGGCTATCTGGCCATCGTCGCGCTGCGCAACCGCTTCGCCCGTGCCATGGGCTATCGCGACTACTTCGATTACAAGGTGCACAAGAACGAGCAGATGAGCCCGGAGCAGCTGTTTGCCATTCTTGACGACTTCATCGCCCGCACCGATGCCCGCTTGCACCAGAGTCTGGCGGAGCTGAAAGCGGCCAAGGGGGAAGCAGCCCTGCTGCCCCACAACCTGCGCTACAGCGTGAGTGGTGACGTGACCCGCCAGCTCGACCCTTACGTGCCCTTCTCCCGGGCGCTGAAGGATTGGGTCGAGAGCTTCCGCCGGCTCGGCATCCAGTACCGCGGTGCCACCCTCACCCTGGATCTGCTGACCCGGGAGGGAAAATACGAGAACGGCTTCTGTCACGGCCCGGTGCCGAGCTTCTGGCAGGATGGGGAGTGGGTGCCGGCGGTGGTCAATTTCACCAGCCTGGCCAATCCGGCCCAGGTGGGCAGCGGCTGGAGCGGGCTCAACACCCTGTTCCACGAGGGAGGCCACGCGGCGCACTTTGCCAACGTCACCGGCAACGCCCCCTGTTTCTCCCAGGAGTTTCCGCCCACCTCCATGGCCTATGCCGAGACCCAGTCCATGTTCTGCGACAGCCTGCTGGACGACGCGGACTGGCTCAAGCGCTACGCCAGAAACGCGGCGGGAGAACCCATCCCCGATGCGCTTATCCAGGCCATGATTGAAGCGCGCCAGCCATTTCGCGCCTTCAACGAGCGCCAGATTGCGCTGGTGGCCTACTTCGAGCGGGATCTCTACGCCATGGACGAGGCCGAACGCACCCCGGCCGCCGTGCTGGCACTGGCCCGCAAGTGGGAGCGCAAGATCCTGGGGGTGGAGAGCCCACGCCCGCTGCTGGCCATCCCACACCTTCTGAACCAGGAGTCGGCCTGCGCCTATCACGGCTATCTGCTGGCGCTGATGGCGGTGGAGCAGACCCGCGCCTATTTTCTGAGGCGCGACGGCTATCTCACCGACAACCCGCGCATCGGGCCGGATCTGGCCGCCCACTACTGGGGACCGGGCAACGGCATGACCCACGACGAGACACTGCAGAGCCTCACCGGCGAGGGTTTCAGTGCGGTGCCGCTGGCAGAGGCGTGCAACCGGAGTGCCGCCGAGGCGTGGCAACAGGCGCAAGCATGCATGGCGGCCGCGCGGCAGCGCCCACCGGCAGGGGAGGGAACGCCCCTCGACGCCCATATCCGGGTGGTACACGGGGCCGAGCTCATCGCCGACAACAGCGAGTCGGAAACCTGCATGCTGGCCGATTTCGAGGCGTGGATTACCCGGCGCTACTTTGCTGGAGATGTTGGGGAGGGGCGGAGCTACGTGTAGTGAGCAATTTAATGGGCGTTAACCTGTTTTGAAACGGCAATTGGCAGGCGGGGAAACCTTCCTGCCATTCTTTTTGCTCATTGTTCACTACTCATCGATGACCTTTTTTCCACAATTTTCACAGATGGCGTGGCGCTCAAAGCGATCCATGTTGGCCAGAAAGGGGCCGGCGGCCCAGCCGGTAATGAAGTCTTTGATAAATGCTGTTCGTTTTTGCTCCGGTGTCGGCTGTTTGCCAAAGGATTTGTCGACCAGCACCACGACATGGTTGGTCTCGCGCTGACAACTCGGGCAGACGCGTTGTTCAGTGGATGAAAGCAAGGGGGGACTCCTTGTGCAGAAGAGTGGGCAGCAGGTTTTCCGCCGCAGATATGTAACGTCCCCATTTGATTCCTTTTTCTGGCAGGTCGTCAATCACAGCGGAGGTGGATTGTGCGCTATCTCCTGTGAAGAGGGGCGAGCCAACAAGGGTGATCACGAGGGGCCAGTCGGTCCCTGTTTTGTTTCCGTTTGTCACACATTGCCACACAAGCTTCCCCCTCTGGCAAAGTCTTGTGACCGGGCGGGTGTGCAATGGTGCCATCAGCAGGGAGATGAGGCCCTGCCGCGATGGAACCAGGGAGCATGTTATGACGAACAAATGGATGTGGTGGCTGTTGCCGCTGCTGGTGGTCGGAGTCTGGTGGCTCGGTTATGCGGGGGATGCCAACGGGGTGTGGCCCTGGCGCCATGAGATGTTGCTGCTGACGGGTCTGCTGGGGATGACCTATATGGCCATTTCGCTGTTGCTGGCGTTACGCTTGCCGCAGCTGGAGGTGTGGTGTGGCGGTCTGGACCGGATGTTGCGATGGCACCGCCAGACAGCCATCGGCGGTGCATTGGCGCTGACCGCCCACTGGCTGGTGGTGGAGGCGCCCAAGTGGGCGATCTCGGCAGGCTGGCTGAGTCGTCCCGCCCGGCGTGGGGCCAGCGGTGTCGGAGCTGGCGCCGGAGCAGGTGCAGGCAATGGCTTCTCGATCCATGCCTTTGGCAATACCCTAGGCGAGTGGAGTTTCTATCTGCTGATCGCGCTGGTGGTAGTGAGCTTGCTGGCGCTGGTGAGTTATGGTCGCTTTCGGCTGATCCACCGGCTGGCCCCGCTCATCTATCTGGCGGGGCACGGGCTCTGCCTGTTGCCTCAGGTAGGGGCCATGACCCCTGTTGGGGTATCGATCTGGTTGATCGGCGGGATCGGCGCTATCGGGGCCCTCTACTCCCTGCTGGGACAAGTGGGAGTGCGGGATCGCCATCCGGGCCGGGTCATTGCGGTGCGGGGGCTGGCGGATCACACCTGCGAGCTGACCATGCAGCTGGAGCGGCCGCTCGCCCATTACCGCCCGGGCCAGTTTGCCTTCTTCGAGTTTGACGCCAAGGAGGGGCCGCACCCCTTTACCCTGGTGCGGGTGTCAGCGGATCGGCGCCAGTTGGTGATCGCGGTGCGGGCGCTCGGGGATCATACCCGTCAGCTGGTGGCAGAGGCGCGCGCCGGGGATGGGGTGGTGGTGACCGGGCCCTATGGCGCCTTTGTCGCCCCGCAAGGGGGAGGTAGAGCCCTCTGGCTGGGGGCCGGGATAGGTATCACGCCGTTTGTGGCCTGGCTGGAGGGGTTGGCAGCCCGTGGGGAGCGAGGCGAGGGGATCACCCTGATCCAGTGCGCGCCGGATCTGGCGGGGGCTGTCTACCACCGACGGTTGGCCGAGCTCTGTCATCGCACCGGTGTGCGTTATCAGCTGCATCTGGACAAGGCGGCCGGGCGGCTGGATCTGGCTCGCATCGCGCAGGATGCGCCCGAGCAGGTGTGGTTTTGCGGGCCGGAGGGGATGGCAGATGCCCTGACCCGGCTGTTGCCGGACGGGCATCTGCATCGCGAGCTGTTTCGCTTTCGTTGAGCTCGATGGGCGCCGTTATTTGGCGCTGGCTGGCAACTGCTTGAGGGCGGCTTGTACTGCCGCCTCCAGTTGCGGGTCGCGCCCGGCCACCATGTCTGCGGGGGGGAGGGGCACCTGCAGATCCGGGACCAGCTCCTGATTCTCGTAGAAGGTGCCGTCCGGTTTGCGCAGCCCCAGGGTCGGAATGCCGTAGGAGAGTCCCGGGATCAGCCTAGAGTCGTGGCTGTAGACCATGGTGCCGGTGCCGGGCACCGGATCGCCGACGATGGGGCCGACCTTGAGGGTGCGGTAGTACTCGGGGAAGGCGGAGCCTTCCGAGTAGCTGGCGGCGTTGACCAGCACCACCGAGGGCTTGGTCCACTGGCGAGTGGCGGCGTCGGTTTCCCCCTTGCCCTGACGGGGCCAGCTGCTGGCCATCCCCTTGCTGCTGCCGCTGCCGGTCAGAAACTCCACCAGGGTATTGGCGAGATAGCCGCCGCTGTTGAAGCGGACATCGACGATCAGCGCATCGCGATTGCGCTGTCTGCCGAGGGCATCCGCCACCACCGCATCGTAGACCTCGCTATTCATTGCCGGCAAATAGACGTAGCCGACCCGTCCTCCGCTCAGGCTGGCCACCAGTTCCCGTCGTTTCTCAATCCAGCGATCCTGTTGCAGCTGGTACTCCTGCTGCTTGTCGATGGCGGTGAGCACTACCTCGTCAGTTTGCTTGTTGCCCTCCTGCTGGAAGGTGAGGGCGAGCCGGGCACCAGCCTGATGGTTAAGGGCCTGATCCAGCTCGGCCAGATTGGCAATCGGGACGCCGTTGATGGCGAGCAGGCGGGCGCCCGGGGCGATATCGCTCTCCTGATCCAGCGGGCCGCCAGAGAGCATGGCGATGAGCTCGACCCCTTGCTCGCCATCCTGCCAGTAGCCGCCCAGGCTGGCGGTCTCATCCGCCATGCGCGGGAAGGGGGCGGGGGCGCTGCCCCAGGTGTGGGAGACATTGAGCTCGCCAGCCAGCTCCGCCAACAGGTTGCCAAAGTCCCGCGGGTTGCCGATGCCCGGCAGCAGGCGGCGGTAAGCGGCGACATAGCGATCCCAGTTCACCCCGTTCATATCGTCCAGATAGAACTCGTCCCGGGTGAGCCGGGCGATCTGATCGAAGGCGGCGGTCATGCGTTCCTGCCAGCGGCTGGTGAGCTGCAAGGCGAAGGGGGCGCTGGTGGCTTCGCCGGAGTCGAGGTGGATCCGGGTGATCTCCCCATCCCGCACCAGGGTAGCCAGGGTGCCCTGCTGGTTGAGGCTTGCCAACGCTGGGCCGGGCTGCTCGCCAAACAGTTCGCTGGTTTTGCCTTTGCGCAGATCCTGGCTGTAGCCCTTGATCTCGCTCTCGCTGTTGACCCCCATCTCCTCCACCAGATAGATCAGCTGGTCGCCGATGATGCGGCTGGCGAGCAGGGTGCCGGTGGGTTGCAGCAGCAGCGCTTCTCTATGGTTGAGACGATCGCTCTCAAAGCCGTATCCCCCTTTCGGCGGCTCCAGTTCGGCAATCGCATCAGCTCTGGCGGCGCGGCTGCTGTAAATGCCGAGCAGGTTGGTGACGAGGGGCTCGCCATCGGGCCCCAGTGCGCCAAACCGGGTCGATTGCCAGTAGAGGATGGCGCCATCCTGACTCCAGGCTGGTGCCCCGTCCTGATAACCGTTGAGGCTGACATTGACCGGTTTGGCCTTGGGATTGGCCGTGTCGATCACCGCGATCTCCTGCTCTGCCGCATCGGGGCGGAAGGTGAGCGCCAGATGGCGGGAGTCGGGGGCAAAGGCGAGATGCACCTCGTGGCGCGAGGGGTTGAAGCTGGCAGGCACCAGCTCCCGCTGCTTGTTGCTCGCCAGATCCAGCAGGTGGATGGCCTGGCCATCTACCACGAAGGCGAGCTGCTTGCCGTCGGGGGAGAGCACCGGACGGCTGATCCCCTTGCCGGGAATGGCCAGCAGCAGGCTCTCGGTCAGAGTGCCGGGATCGCTGAACAGCAGATCCGGATCCCCCTTGCGCAGGCGATAGAGGGCAGCGTGCCCCTGCTGCTCCGACAGATAGATGAGGGCGCGGCCCTGCTCGGCGAAGAGGGGGCTGGATTGCTCGCTTGGATCTCGGGTCAGCTGACGCACCCGCTCCCGCTCGGGGTCAACGGCAAACAGGTTGCCCTCGCTCACCAGGATCAGCTCATCCGCCTCTTCGCTGACCAGCGCTTCGTCTGCCAGGGTCAGGGCCTCGCTCGCCTCATCCGGCGCGCTGGCCACTTGCGGGGTGAGGGTCAGCTTGCGTGGCTCGCTGCTACCGGCATCAAGGCGATAGAGTTCCCCCAGCCATGACCAGACCAGATCGCCATTGCGAGAGGCGCTGAGCCCCCGCACCGGATGGCCCTGATAGTGGGTCAGCTGTTGTTCCTTGCCGCTGGCGAGGTCCCGGCGCCAGACGTTGAAATCGCCGCTGCGCTCGCTCAGGTAAAAGAGAGTATCTCCCTTGTCGCTCCAGACCGGATCGGTGGCCGCCACCCGATCTTCGGTCAGCTGCTTGTGCTGCTTGCCATCAAACAGCCAGAGGCGGGGCACCGCAAACGAGTGCTGATGCTTGCGAAAGGGTTGATCCGCCGCGGGCATCTGGTAGACGAGCCGCTCCCCGTGGGGACGGGCCAGGGTCGCAGGCAGCGGCAGGTCGGCCTGCAGGGTGCCGCCGGTGATCGGGGTCCAGTAGAGCTCGCCCCATTGGTAGCCTTCCGCGACAAAATGGTCGGCATCTGGCGCCCCCAGGCGCTGGCTGCTCAGCAACAGCCGTTTGCCATCGGCGCTGAAGGCTTGCGGCAGATCGGTGCGCGAATCGCGAGTGAGGCGCACCATCTCGCCGCCGCTGGCAGGCACCACGAACACATCCTCGTTGCCGTAGAGATTGGCGGCAAAGGCGAGCTGTTTGCCATCCGGCGACCAGATTGGCCGCTGGCTCAGGTAGTCGCTGCCGGTGAGCGCCGTGGCGTGGCCTCCCTCGGCACTGGCGACAAAAATGCGCCCCTGCCAGGTGAAGGCAAGCTGCTTGCCATCGGGGGAGAGGGCGGGCTCGCGCAGCCAGAGTGCATCGGCGGCGACACAGGCAGGCAGCCAGAGCAGAAGTGGCGAGAACAGCAGGGTGGCGAGGCGGCACGAAGAGCGCATGGCATGATCCTGTCGGGGAGTGGAGTGTTATCTTCGCCGATCATTGCCCCGGGTGCCAGCGCGATAATTTTTGGTATCTTGTTGTTTTAACTGTTAATTACTAATGCCAAATGACGGTGTCCAAGGAAGATGGCCTTGCTGCGGCAAGATATGTTTTGCCGGGCATATTGAGTATTGATGGCGATCCAATATCATGGCGCTCGCTCGCCGCTCGGCGGGCATCGTTCAGATGATCTGGTAACAAGAAAAGCCCGCACCAGAGGCTTGTCGAGGGATGGAATGAGAGCCGTATTACTGTGTTTGTTGGGGCTTTGGCCCGCATTGAGTTTTGCCTTTACCGAAAAAGCCGATTTGGTGGTGGTCAAGAAGTCGACCTATAGCCTGACCCTGATGAAGGATGGCAAAGAACTGAAGCGCTACTGGATTGCTCTGGGCCCGGCGCCCAAGGGGCACAAGCAGCAGGAAGGGGATCAGCGTACTCCGGAAGGACGCTACACCCTCGACTACAAGAAGACCAATTCCGGCTACTACAAAGCCATCCATATCAACTATCCGAACCTGGATGACATCAAGCGCGCCAATGAGCTGGGTGTTCGTCCGGGTGGCATGATCATGATCCACGGCCAGCGCAACAGCATTGGCAACCGCAGGGTTCAGCCTTCCAACTGGACCAACGGCTGCATCGCCATGCTCAACCACGAGCTGGATGAAGTGTGGGATGCCGTTGACCCGGGAACGCCCATCGTCATCGAGCCCTGATCCGCACAACGGGGGCCTTGTCGGCAGACAAGGCCCCCGTTCTGTTTGGGGTGTGATCCTCTCTCGCGGATGTCTTTTTGAGACATTCGTATTGTTGTGAATGTCACTTCAAAAAAAGCCTGCAAATGGTGAGGATATGGGCTCTGTCTGTGAAGGAGTGTCCCATGTCTTTGATCGAAACCTGTCAGCGCATCGTGCGCGATCCCCATCTCTCCGCCGCCCAGAAGAGCCACGCACTGGCGCTGGCCGCCGAGAATGCGTTGCCCTACCCCGACCTGCCTGCCGCAGTCGCCGAGGCGATGGAGCAGGGATTTATCTGCGACATGTTCGAAGGGCACGCCCCCTACAAGCCGCGTTATGTGTTGCCGGACTATGAAAAATTCCTGGGTCAGGGCTCTTCCTGGCTGGAGCTGGCGCCGCCGCAGGATTTCGACGAGGCGCTCAACGCCCTGCGCATCCTCTATCACCATGTCCCCTCAGTCACCGGCATGCCGGTCTGGCTGGGGCGGCTCGACCATCTGCTGCTGCCGTTCGTCGGCGAACTGGATGACGAGACCCTCTATCGCAAGCTGAAGGGGTTCTGGGTCTATCTGGACAGGGTGCTGCCGGACGCCTTCATGCACGTCAACATCGGGCCGGATGACAACCGCATCTGCCGTCTGATCCTGCGCATCGACAACGAGCTCAAGCAGGTGGCGCCGAACCTCACCTTCTTCCACGATCCGGGGCAGACCCCGGACGATCTGCTGCTGCAGGCGGTGAAGAGCATCGCCGAGTGCAGCAAGCCGCACATCGCCAACTACCCGATCCACCGCGACACCTTCGACAATCGCGGCTTTGGCATCGTCAGCTGCTACAACGCCCTGCCGCAGGCCGGTGGCGCCAATACCTTGGTGCGCATCTCCCTCAAGCGGGTCGCCGAGCAGTGTCAGGGGATCGATGACTTCCTCGGTTGCCTGCTGCCCCACTACTGCCGTCTGGCCTCCCAGTTGATCGAAGCGCGCTCCGCATTCCTCCACGATGAGTCCGGTTTCTTCGACAGCTTCCTGGTCAAGGAGGGGCTGCTGGATGAGGATCGCTTTGTCCCCATGTTCGGCATCTACGGCATGGCGGAAGCGGTCAATATCCTGATGGATAAAGAGAATCTGCCGGATCGCTACGGCCATGGCGAGGAGGCGAACCAGCTTGGCTATCGCATCTCGGCCCAGCTCTCAGCCTATGTGACCACGACCCCGCAGACCCATGCCTGGGGTGGCCGCGCTTTGTTGCATTCGCAAGGTGGCCTTAGCATCGATGTGGCAGTCACCCCCGGGGTGCGCATTCCCTACGGGCAGGAGCCGGATCCCGCCAGTCATGTGCTGGCGCTGGCGCCGCACCACACTTATTACCATTCGGGGATCAGCGAGATCCTGACGCTGGATCCCACCATTCGCCAGAACCCTCAGGCGCTGTTGCAGCTCTGCAAAGGGGCGCTTGCCATCGGTATGCGCGAGTTCACCGCCAACGTGGCCGACAGCGATCTGGTGCGGGTGACCGGCTACATGATCCGCAAGAGCGATGTGGCCCGCTTCGCAGAGGAGGGATCGCGGCTGCAGACCACCTGTCTCGGTGCCGAGGCGAGTGAAGTGACCGCCATTCGTCAGCGGGCACCGCGAGTGGTCGCCCACGAGTCGACCATCTGCGAGTATTGAGTTCGTCCTGATGGCTGATGTTTTGCCAACACGCAGCGCCCTGGTAAGCAGGGTGCTGCCCTTTTCCTGTGTCGACGGGCCGGGCAACCGGCTGGTGCTGTTTCTGCAAGGGTGCAACTTTCGTTGCCCCGGCTGCCATAATCCGCACACCATAGGGCTGTGTGACGATTGCGGTGACTGCCTTGCGGTCTGTCCGAGCGGTGCCCTCATCTTCAATCAGGGCAAGGTGCAATGGCAGGCAACGCTCTGCACCGATTGCGACGCCTGTCTGGATGCCTGCCCGCGTAGTGCCAATCCCAAGACTGCCACCATGACGGTGGACGACGTGTTGGCCCTGCTGCGCCGCTATGGCCCGCTGCTCACCGGCGTCACCGTCTCCGGCGGGGAGGCAACCACCCAGTTGCCCTTCGTGATCGCCCTGTTCACGGCCATCAAGGCTGCGCCGGATCTGGCCCGTCTCACCTGCCTGCTCGACAGCAACGGATCCCTGGGGAAAACGGGTTGGCAGCGGCTGTTGCCGGTGCTGGACGGCGCCATGATAGACCTCAAGGGGTGGCGCGAGCCTGTGCATCTGGCCCTGACCGGGCGGGGCCGCGAGCGGGTGCTGGTATCGCTGCAACTGCTGGCGCAGGCGGGCAAGCTGGCGGAGGTGCGGCTGCTGCTGGTGCCGGGGCGGAGCGATTTTCTCGATGCCACCGGCGCGCTGGAGGAGGCGTTGACGGCCTTCTTGCTGTCGCTGGGGCCCGTGCCCATCCGCCTTAACGGCTTTCGCCACCACGGGGTGCGAGGGGAGGCGCTGTCATGGCCAGAAGCCGGGTCGGCTGATCTGACAGTGCTTGCCAACGCATTGAAGGCCAAGGGATTTGGGTCGGTGATGCTGCCTGCGATCTGAGCTCTGCGGCACGTCGGGATGCTGTGACCCGATATGACGCAACTGTGAACTCTGTCTATAGGGGCTGTCCGAGGGGACGGCTAGAATGGGCAAACCGTCCATCACCAACAGATACCCATGAGTGAATCCAACGCCCTTTATCGAGTGCAGTTCATTTGTCACAGCGAGCGTTACGAAGTCTATGTAAGAGAGGTGAATCAGGGCCAGCTGTTCGGCTTCATCGAGATTGCCCACTTCGTGTGGGACAACCACACGGCGCTCATCGTCGACCCCAGCCACGAGAAGCTGAAGAGCGAATTTGCCGACGTCACCCGCACCCTTATTCCCATGCACCACGTGCTGCGGGTCGATCAGGTGCGCAAGCAGGGGGCCGCCCGCATCACCGAGCTGGGCAACAACGTCACCTCTTTCCCAGGCCCCATCTACACCAAGAAACCCTGATTCCTGCCACCAGGCATCATTGTGGGGCGTCCAGCTCCCGGGCCAGTTGCAGGATGCGCTGACGGAACCAGCGCAGGGCGGGATCTTCCCCCAGGGGGCCATACCACACCAGGCTGTGGGTCACGGCGCCGTAATCGAAGGGGACAGGGCGGCTCACCAGCCCCTGGGTACAAGCCCGGGTAGCCCAGCCCTTCACGGCTGTGAGAATGAGATCGCTCTGGCGCAGCAGGGCGGCGGCGCTGCCAAAATCCGGCAGGGTGGCCCCCAGTCTGCGCCGTACCTGGCGCTGGGCCAGACTCTGCTCGAAGAAGGGATCGGCCAGCTCCTGATCGCGAATGGCGATGTGGCGCCAGCTCAGGTAGGCATCGAGATCCCAGGGATGCGTCAACGCCGGATGATCCGCGCGCATCAGGCAGACCAGCTCGTCCTCCCGCAAGGTTTCCCAGACGAGGCCGGGCTGATTGACCCCGGGCTGGCTCTGATCGTGGGGCAGGATCACGAAGTCGAGCTTGCCCGCCGCCAGAGCAGCCAGTCCCTGCTCGTCCTTGTTACGCACAACGGGCATCAGCCCCGGCACTTCCTGCATCAACTGACCCAGTACGGCCCCCATGGGCCAGATCATGCTGCTCTCTCGCATCGCCAGGTTCAGCTCCCCCTGCCAGTTGGCAGGGGAAAATCCTTCCTGGCTGGTGAGGCCGTTGAGCTCCCCCAGCAGGCGGCGCAGCGTCGGGCCGAGGCGTTCGGCAAACGGGGTCAGCAGCAACTGATTGCCCTGGCGGTAGAGCAGTTGATCCCCCAGCAGTTCGCGCAACTGGTTGAGGGTCTTGCTGACAGTGGAGGGGGTGGTGCAGAGGCGCTCGGCGCTGCGGGTGACACTGCGGGTGTCGAGCAGCAGATGCAGGGTCACCAGGTGGCGACCGCCGAGGCGGGAGAGGGCAATGAGATCCATCACGGTTCCACGGGCAAGGGGACAAACGAAAAGCCCCGCCTGAGCGGGGCTTGCGGGCTTAGCCCTTGAGCACAGCGGCCATGGCGTCGGCCACGTAGTCGACGTTGCGGCTGTTGAGGCCCGCCACGCACATGCGACCGGAGCGCACCAGGTAGACGGCGAACTCTTCCCGAAGACGGTCCACCTGCTCCGGCGTGAAGCCGGTGTAGCTGAACATGCCGCGCTGGTTGATGAAGTAACTGAAGTCGCGGCCCGGCACCTTGGCACTCAGCACCTCGAACAGCTTCTGGCGCATGGCCTTGATGCGGGTGCGCATCTCGGTCACCTCACCGACCCACATGGCGTGCAGTTCGGGCTGGCTCATCACCGCCGCGGTGATCTGGCCGCCATGGGTGGGGGGGCTGGAGTAGTTGCGGCGCACGGTGGCCTTCATCTGGCCGAGCACCCGGCTCGCCTCTTCGGCATCCTGGCAGATGACCGACAGGCCGCCGCAGCGCTCGCCGTAGAAGGAGAGGTTCTTGGAGAAGGAGTTGCTGACGAAGAAGCTGACACTGGCGGCCACCATGGCGCGGATGGCATAGGCATCCTCTTCCAGCCCGTCACCGAAGCCCTGATAGGCGATGTCCATGAAGGGGATCAGGTTCTTCTCGACCACCAGGGCGATCACCTGGTCCCACTGGGCACGGGAGAGATCCACCCCGGTCGGGTTGTGGCAGCAGGGGTGCAGCAGCACGATGCTCTTGGCCGGCAGGCTGCTCAGGCAGTCGATCATGGCGTCGAACCGCACGCCGCCGGTGGCCGCATCGTAATAGGGGTAGTCGTGCACCTTGATGCCGGCCCCCTCGAACATCGCCTTGTGGTTGTCCCAGGTGGGATTGCTGACCCACACCTCGGAGGTCGGGAAGTAGCGCTTGAGCAGATCGGCACCGATCTTCAGGGCGCCGGAGCCACCGATGGTCTGGATGGTGGCGATGCGACCCGCCTTAACCGCTTCGTGCTCGGCGCCAAACAGCAGGTGCTGCACCGCGGTGCGGTAGTTGGCGGCGCCTTCCATCGGCTGGTAGGGGCGCGGGGCCGGGGCGGCGGCGCGCTGCGCTTCGGCCTGCTGCACCGACGGCAGCAGCGGAATGCGGCCCTGCTCGTCGTAATAGAGGCCAATCCCCAGGTTCACCTTCTGCTCGCGGGTATCTTTGTGGAAGGTCTCGACTAGCGTCAGTATGGGGTCGCCAGCATAGGCATCGACGTGTTCAAACATGGGGGGTCCTTGAAGTTGACTGTCCAATTCGGCCGGCCATCAGCCGGGCCGATATGATGGCGCAATCCAGAGGTGGCCTCAAGTTGTTCGAGATGGCGACAGGGCTGACAAAGTCTGTCGCAGTGGTGAACGCGGGGCCCTTGCCAGGATCCTGCATCCCGTCTGCACGTTCCCCCCATTTTGTCAGAGAAGGCTGCCTTATCGGCATCGTTTGGATAATATATGGATGCATACGGCCCCTCTCATTCCCCTCCCACCCATCCGGGGGAGCCAGGTTCGGCGCCGCCTGAGACAAAAGAAATAGTTGCATAATAGTCAGGCTATTCTTTGGTTCTTCGCGGGATCCTGGGAAAGTGGAAGTTGACAGACAGGGTGCTGGTAAACTGGTTGTCGCCAAACACACCA
>NZ_JAPCIY010000067.1:0-22744 GCF_027707645.1 Aeromonas sp. QDB30
ACTCATGATGAACCCTTTTTCATGGCTCCAGATGACAAACATGATCTCATATCAGGGACTTGTTCGCACCTTCCCTAACTTTTCCGGCGGATAGAATAGACCTGATTTGCCCTGAGGATAATCGGTCTCGTATATCAACGCCCTGTAAGTCTCTTGTTATAAGCTTCCGTGATTCAGATGGTAGAGCATTCATAATGACACTGGAGTGAGAAGAAAGAATAATTTGATGATGACGTCTATTGCAAACATCGAGAAGATATTTAGCGAATTCATGTTGAGCGCTTTCATGTAGTGATGTCTCTGGCTCCTCTAAAATAAATAAACTTTGTTCTGGTGCATTTTCTAACTGATCTATTGTATAAAGTATTCGGCCTTCTCCAAAACCCATGTTATTTTCTGAATAGGAATAACCCAGCCGAGTTGCGATACCAACCTCAGACTGTTTTCCTTTATGGTCGACCCCTTGAAATATTACGTTGTCATATTTGTGGCCAATTATTTTGGCCATTTTATTTATTACGTCAATGTCTATGTTACGTTTTTCTGTAAATTTAAGATGTGCACCACCATAAACGCTGGCATCTCGTCTTTCTACTTTAGGTATGTAAACAGTAAATCCAACATAATAACAATGTCTTTCCGGCTGTCGTTTGTATCCCGACCATGCTGAGTTAGCTCGAGATACAGTAACTTCCTGTGGTTTTTTGGGGTCATCAGTCTCATAGAAGTAAGTTAGCTTAGGGAAGGTGCGAATAAGTCATATGGCACGAGAGCATTTACTGGTAACCCATTGATATTAAATGACTAAAATTTTCATTTTTTGTTCGTGGGATACTTGTTCGCACTTTCCTTAGCATCATCTGAAATTGGTTTTGGGTCTGCTGGGGATATTGGGAAAAAATCTTTCACATAATGTCGTTTGTAATTCATAGACGTAGAAGGTTTTTTATACCCACAGATTGCGAGTTGGCCCAATGTACTTTTTCCTGCACCATTAAGGCCAGAAATAACTATTATCGGAAAGTCAAAGCTAAGATTTATCTCGTTGATTCCTCTAAAGCCATCTATATACATCCCCTTCAACACCGGCCCGAAATTAGAATATTTATTCTTTTCAGAAAACTTCTTCTTTAATTTCTCTACAGTAGTTGCCATTAGCTCACCATTATCCTTTCGGTATAGCATTTAGTTTTATATTGGAAGTACTGCTTCAGGGTAACAAAATTCAGAATGGCCTTATATAAAAACGGCGCCTTTCGGCGCCGTTTTGAGAGCTTGCTAACAAACTGCAATTACTGCAGCAGCGAGATATCCGCCACTTGCAGGAACAGGTTGCGCAGGTTGTTTAGCAGCGCCAGACGGTTGGCCTTGAGGGCCTCGTCGTCGGCCATCACCATCACTTCGTTGAAGAAGGTATCGACCGGCTCGCGCAGGGCGGCCAGACGGGTGAGGGCAGCCTGATAGTCACCGGCAGCGAACAGCGGGGCCAGTTCGGCTTGCAGTTCGGCAACCTGGGTGGCCAGCGCCTTCTCGGCGGCATCGACCAGCAGTTCCGGTTTGACGGCAGTCGGCAGTTCGCCTTCGACCTTGGCCAGAATGTTGCTCACGCGCTTGTTGGCGGCAGCCAGTGCCAGGGCGGCATCCAGCGTGCGGAAGTGGCTGACGGCCTTGACGCGACGATCGAAGTCGAGCGGACGGGTCGGGCGGCGGGCCAGTACGGCCAGCACTACGTCGGCACCGATACCTTCGTCCTGATAGGCGGCGCGGAAGCGGCCCAGCATAAAGTCGACCACGTCGGTAACGACGGTTTTGTTGGTCAGCTTGTCGCCGTAGACGCGTACCGCTTCTTCAACCAGTTCAACCAGATCCAGATCCAGCTGCTTCTCGGTCATGATGCGCAGGGCACCGATGGCGGCGCGACGCAGGGCGAACGGGTCCTTGTCACCCTTCGGCAGCATGCCGATGCCGAAGATACCGGCCAGGGTGTCGAACTTGTCGGCCAGCGCGACGGCGCAGGCAACCAGACCGGACGGCAGGGCATCACCGGCAAAGCGCGGCATGTACTGCTCGTTGAGGGCCACGGCCACGGCTTCGTCTTCGCCATCGTGACGGGCGTAGTGCATCCCCATGACACCCTGGGTGTCGGTGAACTCGCCGACCATGTTGGTCATCAGATCACACTTGGAGAGCAGACCGGCACGGCGGGCCTGAGTCACGACGGCATTATCGCCACCACTGATGCGCTCGGCGATAAAGCCAGCGACGGTCTCGATACGCTCGACCTTGGCTTTGACGGTGCCCAGCTGTTGCTGGAACAGCACGGTTTCAAGGCGCGGCAGGCGGGAGGCCAGGGTCTGCTTGAGGTCGGTCTTGAAGAAGAACTCGGCGTCAGAGAGACGGGGACGAACCACCTTCTCGTTGCCGCTGATGATCTGGCTCGGGTCTTTGGACTCGATGTTGGTGACGAAGATGAACTTCGGCAGCAGCTTGCCGTGCTTGTCGTAGACCGGGAAGTACTTCTGGTCACCCTTCATAGTGTGCACCAGCGCTTCAGCCGGCACGGCCAGGAACTTCTCTTCGAAGTTGGCGGTCAGCACCACAGGCCACTCGACCAGTGCGGTCACTTCTTCCAGCAGGGCGTCGTCCAGATCGGCCACGCCACCGAAGGCGGCAGCGGCCGCTTCGACGTCAGCCTTGATTTTGGCCTTGCGGGCCATGAAGTCGGCAATCACCATGCCGCGCTCCTGCAGGATCTGCGGGTACTGGCTGGCGTTGTCGATGGTGAACTCGCTCTCGCCCATAAAGCGGTGGCCGCGGATGGTGCGGGCAGAGTCGATACCCAGAATGTGGGCGGGCACCAGCTCGCCATCCAGCAGCAGGGTCACGGTGAAGACCGGACGCACGAACTGGATGGTCTTGTCGCCCCAGCGCATCATTTTCGGGATGGGCAGTTTGGCCAGCGCCTGGCTAACCAGTTCGCCCAGCAGATCGACGGCCGGACGGCCTTCGACCTTGGCGGTGTGAACCAGCCATTCGCCCTTGTCGGTGACCAGACGCTCGGCCTGCTCAACGGTGATGCCGTTGCCACGGGCCCAGCCTTCGGCAGCCTTGGTCGGCTTGCCTTCGGCATCGAACGCCTGCGCTACGGCCGGGCCGCGCTTCTCGACGCTCTTGCTCGGCTGTTCGCCAGCCAGCTCGCTCACCTTCAGCGCCAGACGGCGCGGTGAGGCAAACCACTCGACGGCGCCGAAGGCCAGATCGGCCTTGGTCAGTTCGGCTTTGAAGTTGTCGGCAAAGGCTTCGGCCAGGGAGCGCAGGGCTTTGGGCGGCAGCTCAGCAGTACCGATCTCTACCAGAAATGTATATTGTGCCATGTCCGTTCCTTAACCTTGCTTGTTCTCACTGCGCTGACACATAGGGAAGCCCAGCGCTTCGCGGGAGGCGTAGTATGCCTCTGCCACGGCCTTGGTCAGGGTGCGAATGCGCAGGATGTAGCGCTGACGCTCGGTGACCGAGATGGCCTTGCGGGCATCCAGCAGGTTGAAGGAGTGAGCGGCTTTGAGGATGCGCTCGTAGGCAGGCAGCGGCAGCGGTTTTTCCAGTGCCAGCAGGTTCTGGGCTTCCTTCTCGTACTGCTCGAAGCAGTGGAACAGGAACTCCACGTCGGCGTGTTCGAAGTTGTAGGTGGATTGCTCCACTTCGTTCTGGTGGAACACGTCGCCGTAGGTGGTCTTGCCCAGCGGGCCGTCAGACCAGACCAGATCGTAGACGCTGTCGACGCCCTGGATGTACATGGCCAGACGCTCGAGACCGTAGGTGATCTCGCCGGTCACCGGCTTGCACTCGAGGCCGCCAACTTGCTGGAAGTAGGTGAACTGGGTCACTTCCATGCCGTTCAGCCACACTTCCCAACCCAGACCCCAGGCGCCCAGCGTCGGGTTTTCCCAGTTGTCTTCCACGAAGCGGATGTCGTGGATTTCAGGATCCATACCCAGTTCTTTCAGGGAGCCCAGATAGAGTTCCTGAATGTTGTCGGGGGAGGGCTTGATGATCACCTGGAACTGGTAGTAGTGCTGCAGGCGGTTCGGGTTCTCACCGTAGCGGCCGTCAGTCGGACGGCGGGACGGTTGTACGTAGGCGCAGGCGATGGGCTCCGGGCCCAGGGCGCGCAGGCAGGTCATGGGGTGGGAGGTACCGGCACCCACTTCCATATCCAGCGGCTGAATGATGGTACAGCCCTGGCGGGACCAATAGTCCTGCAACTGCAGGATCAGGCCCTGAAAGGTTTTGACATCGAATTTTTGCATAGTGTTTTTCGCGCGAAATGAAATCAGAGCAAGATTTGCTGAATGTGAACCGAGGGAGTATACCGTCTGGCATGGTCGGATAATAGGCGAAATTACAGGGGATTAGTGGGGCTATGTTGCCGCTTGCCCTATGATGTCGCCGACGCAAGCGGCCTGCCGATGGCCGATGAAAAACAGGGGAGAGGAAATGGAACTGCGCTGCGCCTGGGTGACCAAAGACCCGGAATACATCGAATACCATGACAAGCAGTGGGGCAGGCCGGTGTATGACGCCCGCGAGTTGTTTGCCAAGCTCTGCCTCGATGGTCAACAGGCGGGGCTGTCGTGGATCACCATCCTCAAGCGCACCGAGAGCTACCATCGCGCCTATGCGGATTTTGATCCGGTGCGCATCGTGCAGTTCGACGACCAAGATGTGGAACGGCTGATGCAGGATACCGGCATCATTCGCAACCGGCTCAAGGTGCAGTCGATCATCAAAAACGCCCGCGCCTATCTGGCGCTGGAGGCGAAAGGCATCGACTTCGTCGATTATCTGTGGGGCTTCGTGGGCGGCGCCCCCATCGTCAACCAGCGTCAGGGCAACGGCGACATTCCGGCGACCTCGCCGGAGTCGGATGCCATGTCCAAGGCCCTCAAGAAGCGCGGCTTCACCTTCGTCGGCAGCACCATCTGCTACGCCTTCATGCAGGCGGTGGGCATGGTGAACGATCATCTGGTGACCTGCCCTTGCCACGCCGAGTGCCAGCAAGCAGCGGCGACGTGAAGGGGAAATGCACGAAGAAGGGAGGCTCAAGCCTCCCTTCTTTTTTGCTCTGAATCAGCAGGGCTCAAGGGGGCGGCCGAGCGCCTCGCACACCTCGTCGCTGCTCATCAGCCGCACGAAGGGGCCGGCCAGGGTGCAATGCTGTTCAGATAAGCACTTTTTTGACTGATTATTCATAAATTAGATTTGAGTTGAGGGGGCAAGGCTGTGTCCAGTCGATCTTCCTCCAGCCTTTATCCAGCGGGGCTTGCAATAGAAAGAGGGAGGCATCATGCCTCCCTCGATTTTTTGTCCTGATACTACGTGGACTGGAACTCAAATTCTCTTAAGTGAACAGCATTGCGGCCAGGGTGGCGTTGTGATGGGCGATGATCTGGGGGGCGGTCAGTTGCGGCGTGTCCATGCAGGTATGGGCATCGCTCACCAGCACTACGGTGTAGCCGAGATCTGCCGCCGCCCGGCAGGTGGTGTCGATGCAGTACTGGGTCTTCATGCCGGTGACGATCAGGGTCTGCACGCCGTCCTCTTTCAGCCAGCCATCGAGACCGGTGCCATGGAAGGCGCTGGGGCGCTGCTTGTCGAACACCCGATCGGCCTCGCCGACGACCAGCTCAGGCGCAAGCTGCCAGAACGGACTGCCGGCGGCGATGGGGCTGCCGGCCGGGCCCGTGTGACGCACCGCCAGCACGGGGAGAGCGGCACTGCGGGCCGCCTGGCTCAGGCGATTGATGTTGGCCAGGGTCTCGGCCCCGGCATGGGGGGCTTCCGGGCCGTGAAGGAGGCCCACCTGGATGTCGATGATGAGCAGCGCGGGGCGGGAAAGGGACGACATGATCATGGCTCCGTGAGAAATGTCCTCCACTCTGGGGCCATGGGCTCTTATGAGACAACCCGCATATGGGGGGCTCCATTGCGCCAGACCCATGGAGCATGTTGCCGTTGCATCGGGCCAGGGGCCTTTTCGCCCCTTGGTACAGCCGGGATACAGTCACACGGGTTCACCATCGGGATCGTCATCACGAGGGAATCCCGTGTCACTGAGCGCCGCTCGCCCTCTCTCCCCCGGCCTGATCGGCTGCACTCTGGGGATGACGTCGCTCGTGAGGGTAAACACGAGGGGAAGCCGGCCCTGTGCAAGAAGGTCCGAGGCTGCACAAACGACGCCCCCGAGGGCCGAGTCTGCGCTACCGGGATCTTGCCCCTCCCCTATCATTGAAAGACGCCGGACCGGTTCAGGTTGTCTGGCGAAGGAGCCATCATGAAGAAGTCCGTATTGGCGCTGCTTGCCGCCACCGCCTTGCTGGCCGCCCTGCCTGCACAGGCCACCAAGCAGGCCCAGGAGCGCCGTGACGCCCGCGATGTGCGTCAGGATACCCGTCAGGAGTCCCGTGACGCGAAACAGGCGTGTCGTGAGGGGGTGGTGGGCAATGCCGACTGCCGCCAGGAGCATCGTGACAACAAGCAGGAGGGGCGAGACAAGGCCCGGGATATCAAATATTGATGCGGGCCCGTCCGAAGATGGCCTGCACCGGGTAAGTCGCAAGGGGCAGAGGGCGTTTTGCCCCCTGCCCATCTTCGCAATGCGCGCGTCACACTCTGGCGCCTCTCTGGGTTAGAATGCGCGGCTATCGGCTAGAGTCGTTCTTTTTCAGAGGTTTTTTCATGCATTTCAAGAAACTGGTTCCTGCACTTGCCCTGACCGTCGCCATCACTGGCTGTACCACCAACCCCTATACCGGTGAATCCCAGACCTCCAAGGGCGCCTGGGGCGCGTTGGCGGGTGCGGCGACCGGCGCAGCCGTGGGGGCGCTCTCCTCCAGCAAGGGCGACCGCAAAAAGGGCATCCTGACGGGCGTCGCCGCCGGTGCGGCCCTGGGTGGCGGTATCGGTTACTACATGGATGTGCAGGAAGCCAAGCTGCGTGAGAAGCTGCAAGGCACCGGCGTCAGCGTGACCCGCAACGGTGATCAGCTGATCCTCAACATGCCGAACAACGTCACCTTCGACAGCTCCAGCGCCCAGCTGAAAGCCGCCGGTGCCAACACCCTGTCCGGTGTGGCCCTGGTGGTTGCCGAGTTCGACAAGACCCGTCTGAACGTGGTCGGTCACACCGACAGCACCGGCTCCCGCGAGCTGAACATGAAGCTCTCCCGGGATCGCGCCGATGCCGTTGCCGCCCAGCTGATCGGCCAGGGCGTGTCCGGCAGCCGCATCGCCATCAGTGGTGTGGGCCCGGATCAGCCGGTGGCCAGCAACAGCACCGCTGAAGGTAAGGCCCAGAACCGTCGGGTAACCATCACCCTGACCCCGACCGCCTAAGCGGCCTGCGTTGCAGTCATGAAAAAGGCCCCGCCAGTGATGGCGGGGCCTTTTGCTATCCGGCGTTGTGGGCAGTGGCGCCTTGTTCTTTGCTCCCTTCTCCCCTTGCGGGAGAAGGGTCGGGGATGAGGGGATAACCGCCTCTTAGACAGCCGCAGTCAGCTGCACTTCCACCTTGTAGCCTTCGTGGGCGAGGCGGGCCTGTACGCAGGCGCGGACCGGGGCTGTGTCGGCATCAGGGGAGCCAGGCATCCCGCTTTGTTTAGACAGCGGCAGTGAGCTGTACTTCCACCCTGTAGCCTTCGTGGGCGAGACGGGCCTGCACGCAGGCGCGCACGGGGGCTGTGTCGGCATCAGGGGAGACAGGCATCCCGTTTTGATTAGACAGCGGCAGTCAGCTGTACTTCCACCCTGTAGCCTTCGTGGGCGAGACGGGCCTGTACACAGGCGCGAACGGGGGCTGTGTCGGCATCAGGGGAGCCAGGCATCCCGCTTTGTTTAGACAGCCGCAGTCAGCTGCACTTCCACCTTGTAGCCTTCGTGGGCGAGACGGGCCTGTACGCAGGCTCTGACCGGGGCTGTACCCGCAGGGATCCAGGCGTCCCACTGGGCGTTGAAGGCGGCGATGTCTTCAATGTCCTTGAGATAGATGTTGGCCATCAGGATCCTGTCGACGCCGGAACCGTTGGCTTCCAGCAGACGCTGCAGGCTTTCCAGCACTTCACGGGTCTGCTGGTGGATGTCGGCGGTGTCGGTGGCGGGCACTTCCACCACGTAGAGGGTGCCGTTGTGGATGACCACATCAGACCAGCGCTGGGTGGTCCCGATACGGGTAATGGTTGTCATGTTTGCTCCGGTACAGGGTTATTGACCCTTGCGGATCAGATAGCGATAGGGGGCCTGCTCTGTCTCGCTGGCGACCAGGGTGTGGTCCATGAAGCGGCAGAAGCTGGGAATGTCGCGGGTGGTGGAGGGGTCGTCGGCGCTGACCAGCAGGGTCTCCCCGTCAGCCATCAGCCGCACTTTCTTGCGAACCATCATTACGGGTTCGGGGCAACGAAGCCCGATTGCGTCCAGCTCGTGGGTCGCATTGCAGAATACAGTACTCATGAATAATCAACCTTCAGCCGCACCTTCTTGCGCGCCATCGTCACGGGCTCGGGGCAATGAAGCCCGATTGAGTCCAATTCGTGTGTTGCGTCGCAGAATAAAGCACTCATCAATAATCAACCTTCAACCAATTCGGCCAGCAATGATACTCACGGCGAAAAAATAATCAAACCACGGGGCGGTTATGCAGCATATGCTACCAAAATGTGAACCGGCTCTACCCAGGCTTCGCTCGATGAGTAATATAAAAATTGAACCATATTCAACAAGGAGGTGTGAATATGCAGGTCTCCTACGGCAGATTGCAAGCCTACGCAGGCATGGGGTTCTTGTCGTTCGCCATGATAGTGCTGGGCAGCCCGATCGGTAATACCGGTACCTGGTTCGGCTCCATGGTGATGATAGGGCTGGGGCTCTGGATCGAGCTCAGCGACTACTACGACGAGGATGAGGACGAGAACGATCCCTCCTGAGAGCCTGGCTCTCGGCACTCAAAGGCGGACGATGTCCGCCTTTGTCATTTCTGCTCCGCGCCGGAACGGGTCGAGCGCATGGCGCGCTCCAGCTGCTGCGCCGTCTGCTCGGGGTTGGCCCTGGCGTCGTTGAAGAAGCTGCTCAGCACATCCATGATCCCCTGGCGCATGTTGGTGGGCACCGCCATCCCCTCCGCCATGCTGGGCAGCAGGTTGTCCTGTTGCTCGGCGTGGAGGAAGTCCCGATAGGAGCGGATGGCGCAGCGATCGAACTTGCTCATGTCCGGCTTGATGAGCGCCGGGATGGAGCCCTTCACCCGGTTGAACGCTTCCTGGAAGCGCGGTGTCATCAACAGCCTGGCCAGCTCGCCCTGGGCCTGCAACTGGGCGGGATCCCGCTGCTTAAACATGGCGATGGAGTCGAGGTTGTAGCTGAACAGCCCCTGGCTGCCCGGGCTTGGCAAGCACTCGATATCCTCGCCGGGGCGGTAGTTGCCTGCACTCAGCTCTCCCTTCACCCAGTCCCCCATCACCTGCATGGCGGCGCCGCCGCTCTCCAGCAGGTTGGTGGCCTGGTGCCATTTCAGGCCGGCGTATTTCTCGGGCACATAAGCGCGCAACTGCTGGAAGCGGGTCAGCACCCGCATCATGTCGGGGCCGGTCAGGGTGGCGCTGTCCTGTTCGAGGAAGGCCTTGCGATAGAAGGTCTTGCCCCCTTCGCCGAGGGCCACCGTTTCGAACAGCACCGCGATCTGCCAGGGTTCGTTACCGATGGCGAGGGGGGTGATGCCCTTCTCCTTGAGCTTGTCCGCCACCGCCACGAATTGGGCCCAGTCGGTGGGGGGCTTGAGCCCCTGTTGCTCGAATACCTTGCGGTTGAGCCACAGCCAGTTGACCCGGTGGATGCCGGTGGGGACCGCCATCAGGGTGCCGTTCTGGCTGAGGGTATCGCGCACCATGGGGGGCAGCTGAGGGTACCAGCCGAGGTGCTCGGCCATGGGGGTGAGATCGCGCAGAAAGCCCAGGCTGCCCCACTCGTGCAGCTCGAACCCCTTGAGGTGGGCCGCCTCCGGCGGGTTTGCCGCCAGGGCCCGGCTCTTCAGCACCGTCATGGCGCTCTTGCCGCCCCCCCCCTGTACCGCGAAGTCGTTCCACTGGTTGCCCTGTTCGGCCCACTCGGACTTGAGCACTTCCACGGCCCTGGCCTCGCCGCCGGAGGTCCACCAGTGCAATACCTCCACCTGGGAGGCACAAACGGGCAGGGAGAGCAGGGCGATGACAGAAAAAGACAACCACTTCATACATTACTGCCTTGGTAGGGAGAGGGTGGCCTGCAGGCCGCCCTGGGGGCGATTTTCCAGCACCAGGTCGCCGCCGTGGGCGTGGGCTATGTTGCGGGCGATGCCAAGGCCCAGCCCGGTGCCGGCGGCATCGGTGCTGAGGCGGTAGTAGGGCTCGAAGATGCGCTCGAACTGATCGTCCGGCAGACCGGGCCCCTCGTCCATGATGAAGAGGATCAGCATCTCCTCGTCATCCATGATGATGATGCGCACCTTCTGGCCGTACTTGATGCCGTTGTCCACCAGGTTGCCGATGCAGCGCTTGAGGGCCAGCAGCTTGCCGCGATAGGGCCACTTGCAGTGGCCCTCGATGGTGAGCAGATCCTCGTGCAGGTTCATGGCTTCCGCCATCTGCTCCAGCAGGGCGTTGACGTCGATCTGCTCAAGGTTCTCGTGAATGTCCGTCTCTTTGACCGTCTGCAGCGCCCCTTTGACCATCAGCTCCAGCTCGTCCAGGTCCTTGTTGAACTTGGCGATCTGCACCTCGTCGTCCAGCAGTTCGACCCGCAGTCGCAGCCGGGTGATGGGGGTCTTGAGGTCGTGGGAGATGGAGCTGAAGAGGCGCTCCCGATCGTCGATGAAGCGGCGAATGCGCTGCTGCATGATGTTGAAGGCGCGGGTCGCCGCCACGATTTCGGAGGCACCCTCCTCTTTGAGGGAGGGCTGGTCGATGTCCTTGCCGAGGTTGACCGCCGCCTTGGCGAGCCGGCGCAGGGGGCGGGTCTGCCAGCGCACCAGCATGAAGGTGAAGAAGCAGAGGAACACCGTCATCAGGGCGATGAAGCGCACCTGGTTGCTCGGCATCACGGTGTCATCCAGGGTCATGTAGGGGGCGGGCAGCAGGGCCGCCAGATAGAGCCACTCCCCCGGTTCTATCTCTATTTGGGTCACCAGCACCGGCGGATTGATGGGCTCCAGGGACAGGGTGTAGCGGGCCCAGGAGGAGGGCAGATCCGCCAGCAGGGTGTCGTTGTTGAAGACGTGCAGCTCCTCGGGGCGGGAGAAGTCCACCTTGATCGCCATGGCGTCGGAGAGCTTGCGGGTCAGCACTTCCTGCACCTCCTTCAACACCAGCGTCTTGCGCTCGCTGTCGGGGATGGCGCTGATGTGGATCTCTTCCTCGTTCAAGGAGACGAAGAAGCGGCTGCCCCCCATGTTGCGCAGCTGATCCAGCGCGATGTGACGGTACTGCAGCGGCAGGGACTTGAAGAAGTTGACGGTGGAGGCGGCCGACAGCGCCAGGTTGCGGGTGGTGCTGAGCATGCCCTCCAGCTCCCGCTTCTGGATCTGCTGCATCCAGATGCCGGTGAGTATGGTCTGGGAGAGCAGGATGGCCAGCAGCAACAGCAGCAACATCCGCGACAGCAGGGAGCGCGGCACCAGGGCTCGCCAGAACCACCCGCTCTTCATGGGATCTCTCGCCTTGTGTCGATCAGCATGCCTTTGTTGCAGGCCCTCATGGGATCTCGTGCACCTCGGCGATCAGCATGTAGCCACTGCCGCGAATGGTCTTGATGATGCGCGGGCTCTTGCCGTTGTCACCCAGCTTCTGGCGCAAACGGCTGATCTGCACGTCGATGCCGCGCTCCATCGGCAGGCTCTCGCGACCGCGAGTGGCGTCCGAGATGGTATCCCGGTCCAGCACCACGCCGGGCTGCTGCAGGAACATGCCGAGCAACATGGCGTCGCTGCCGGAGAGATCCAGCAGGCTGCCATCTTCGTGAGTCAGCTGGTGGCTCAGGGTATCCAGGGTCCACTCGGCGAAGCGCAGCCGACGGCTCGGCTCCTTCTCTTTCTCCGGCTGGCGAAATTCGGCGCGGCGCAGCAGCGCCTTGATGCGGGCCTGCAGCTCGCGCGGGCTGAACGGCTTGGCGATGTAGTCATCGGCACCGAGTTCCAGACCGATCACCCGGTCAGCCTCGTCGGAGGCGGCGGTCAGCATGATGATGGGGACCTGAGAGTCGCGACGGATCTGCTGGCAGAGGGTAAAACCGTCGTCGCCAGGCATCATGATATCGAGAATGATGAGGTCCGGGCTGTGCTGGGCGAGCTGCTGGCGCATCTCGTTGCCCTCTGCCGCCGTCAACACCTGGAAACCCGCCCGGGTCAGGTATTCGTTGAGCAGTTCGCGGATCTCTTGGTCGTCGTCGACGATCAGCAGTTGTTTGCTCGTTGACATATGTATGTGCATCCACCCATTTTTTTGTGCAGATTGAACCTGTCGGGGGAGCAAAAAGCAAGCAAGCCCCCCATCTAATGTGAGGTTATGGGCAATATCCTCCCATATCCTGCCGTGCAAATAAAAAAGGCCGACCCAAACGGGCCGGCCAATACGCAGATTCCGACGACAGGAGCACACCCCGTGTGGTGGGCTCCACAGACTCGACAGCAGGGTCGGCAGGCCGACCCGGTATTCGTGATGGGGCCGCTGTGCCGGGAAGCAGGGCCGCCTTCTGTCTGTTGTTGCCGCCCCGAGGCGGCGTCCCTGAGCGGTGAGCAGTCAGGGGCGATTCACTTACACCCGTTCGAACACGGTGGCGATGCCCTGACCCAGGCCGATGCACATGGTGGCGACTCCCAGGGTGGCGTCCTTCTCTTCCATCAGGTTGATCAGGGTGGTGGAGATGCGGGCACCGGAGCAGCCGAGCGGGTGACCCAGGGCGATGGCGCCGCCGTTCAGGTTCACCTTCTCGTCCACCTGATCCTGCAGACCCAGATCCTTCACGCAGGGCAGGGACTGGGCGGCAAACGCCTCGTTCAGCTCGAAGAGGTCGATGTCGCCGACGGTCAGACCGGCACGCTTGAGCGCCTTCTGGGTGGCCGGCACCGGGCCGTAACCCATGATGGCGGCGTCACAGCCGGCGATGGCCATGGCACGAACCTTGGCGCGCGGCGTGAGGCCGAGGGCCTTGGCGCGATCCGCGCTCATCACCAGCATGGCGGCGGCGCCGTCAGACAGCGCCGAGGAGCTGCCGGCGGTGACGGTGCCGTTGACCGGATCAAACACCGGGCGCAGCTGGCTCAGGGTGTCGACCGTGGTCTCGGGGCGGATCACCTCGTCATAGTCGTAGAAGAAGCGGGCGCCGCTGGCGTCATGGCCTTCCAGCCCGACGATCTCCTTGGTAAAACGCCCTTCCACGGTGGCGGCGTGAGCACGGCGGTGGGAGCGGGCGGCAAACTCGTCCTGCTGTTGACGGCTGATGCCGTGCAGCTTGCCGAGCATCTCGGCGGTCAGCCCCATCATGCCGGAGGCTTTCGCCACCGACTTGGCCATGCCGGGGTGGAAGTCGACGCCGTGGCTCATCGGCACGTGACCCATGTGCTCAACGCCGCCGATGATGAAGATATCCCCATCACCTACCTGAATGGCGCGAGAGGCGTCATGCAGCGCCTGCATGCTGGAGCCGCACAGGCGGTTGACGGTGACCGCCCCCACCTGCTTGGGAATGCCGGCCAGCAAGGCGGCGTTGCGGGCGATGTTGAAGCCCTGCTCCAGGGTCTGCTGCACGCAGCCCCAGTAGATATCCTCGATCTCGTTCGGGTCGAGGTTGGGGTTGCGCAGCAGGATGGATTTCATCAGGTGCGCGGACAAGTCTTCTGCACGCACGTTGCGGAAGGCGCCGCCCTTGGACCGGCCCATCGGGGTCCGGATACAGTCGACAATGACTACGTCTTTCATGAATGGATCTCCTTTCCGCAATCAGTAGAAGGTGTTGCCCTGGGCGGCCATCTCACGCAAGCGGTCGCTGACGCGATAGAGCGGGCCCAAGTCGGCATACTGGTCGGCCATGGCCACGTAGCGATCCAGACCTATGGTGTCCAGATAGCGGAACACGCCGCCGCGGAAGGGAGGGAAGCCCAGACCGTAGACCAGCGCGATGTCGGCTTCGGCTGGCGTGGCGACAATGCCCTCTTCCAGGCAGAGCACCACCTCGTTGATCATCGGGATCATCATGCGGGCGATGATGGCCTCCTTGTCGAAATCCTGCTTCGGCTTGGCGATGGGTGCCAGCAGCTCGTAGCTGGCTGCGTCGGCCACCTTCTTCGGCTTGCCCTTCTTGTCCTGCTCGTAGGCGTAGAAGCCCTTGCCGTTCTTCTGACCGAAGCGGTTCACTTCGTACATCACGTCGATGGCGGTGCGACCTTCCTTGCTCATGCGTGCCGGGAAGCCCTGCGCCATCACGTCACCGGCATGGTGACCGGTGTCGATACCGACTACATCCAACAGATAGGCGGGGCCCATGGGCCAGCCGAACTCTTTCTCCATTACCTTGTCGACGGCGGCGAAGTCGGCGCCATCGGCAACCAGCTTGTTGAAGCCGAAGAAGTAGGGGAACAGCACGCGATTCACGAAGAAGCCGGGGCAGTCGTTGACCACGACCGGGGACTTGCCCATGGCGGCGGCGTAGGCCACCACGCGGTTGATGGTTTCATCGGAAGTCTGTTCGCCACGGATGATCTCCACCAGCGGCATGCGGTGCACCGGGTTGAAGAAGTGCATGCCGCAGAAATTCTCGGGGCGCTTCAGTCCCTTGGCCAGCAGAGAGATGGGAATGGTGGAGGTGTTGCTGGCGAGCACGGCGTCTTCGCCGATGATCCCTTCCACTTCGCCCAGCACGGCGGCCTTCACTTTCGGGTTCTCGACCACAGCTTCGACCACCACGTCCACATGCTTGACGTTGTCATAGCTCAGGGTCGGCGTGATGGCGGAGAGCACCTGGCCCATCTTGATGCCGTCGATGCGGCCGCGCTCGAGCTGGCCGTTGAGCAGCTTGGTGGCCTCATTCATGCCAAGTGCCAGCGCCTTCTCGTTGATGTCCTTCATCACCGCCGGGATGCCCTTGCTGGCAGACTGGTAGGCGATGCCGCCCCCCATGATGCCGGCACCCAGCACGGCGGCATGGCCGGTGGCCTTGTTTGCCTGCTTGGCGGCCTTCTTGGCCAGCGCCTTGATGTGCTGATCGTTGAGGAAGATACCGACCAGCGCCTTGGCCACGTCGGTTTTCGCCAGTTTGATGAAGGTGGCGGCCTCGGCGGCCAGCGCCTCGTCACGGCCCATGCCGGCGGCGGCTTCCACCGTCTTCACGGCGGCCATGGGGGCCGGATAGTGTTTGCCCGCCACGGCGGCAACCATGCCGGCGGCGGTGGTGAAGCTCATCATGGCTTCCAGTTTGGAGAGGCGCAGCGGGGCCTTCTTGGCGGCGCGGCGGCCCTGCCAGTCCAGCTTGCCCTTGACCGCGTCCTTGATCATCTGCACGGCGGCGCTGTGCAGCGCGTCCGGGGCGACAACGGCATCGATGGCACCCACCTTGAGGGCGTCATCGGCACGGTAATCCTTGCCGGTGGTGATCCACTCCAGCGCGTTGTCGGCCCCGATCACCCGCGGCAGACGGACGGTGCCGCCAAAGCCGGGCATGATGCCGAGTTTGGTCTCGGGCAGGCCGATTTTGGCGCTGGTATCAGCCAGGCGGAAATCGGTGGAGAGTATCGTCTCGCAGCCGCCACCCAGGGCGTGACCTTTGATGGCGGAGAGGGTCGGCACCGGCAGATCTTCGATGGCGTTGAAGATGTCGTTGGCCTTTTTCAGCCAGCCGAGCAGGTCTTCTTGCGGCAGATCGAACAGTTCCAGGAATTCGGTGATGTCGGCGCCGACGATGAAAGCGTCTTTGCCGGAGGTGAGGATCAGACCCTTCAAATCGGCTTGTTGCTGTAATGCGGCGATCGCTTCGCTCAGGGAGAGCAGGGTAGCGCGATCCAGCTTGTTGACTGAACCCGGGGCATCGAACCTCAGCTCGGCAATGCCGTCTTCGAGGTAGCTGACCGTCAGGGTTTCGCCTTGGTAGATCATGAGAGTGTCTCCTTGTTCCCACTCTGTGGGGAATGGTGCTCCTTTATCCCCAGCAGGGGGCGAGGCTCACTATTGATCCAAAAGGAGACATTTTCAACACCTATTTAAAACATTTGTTTAACAGTTGTCGAGTAAAAGCTCTTCATCACAAAACGGGCAAAAAAGAGGCGCCTTGCGGCGCCTCCGATGGAGATGAGCGTGGTATCAACTGGCCAGTTCCGGCCGGTTGCGATACTGGTTCAAGACCTCGGGATCGGCGAGGGCGTGGGTGTTGTTGACGGGGCGGTTATGCACCACTTCCCGCACCGCCAGCTCCACTATCTTGCCGGACTTGGTGCGGGGGATGGCATCCACCTGCAGGATGCGGGCAGGCACATGACGGGCGGTGCAGTGCCGCTTGATCTGCTGGCAAATCCGCTCACGCAGTCCGTCGTCCAGCTTGCAACCCGCCTTGAGCTTGACGAACAGCACCACCCGCTCGTCCTGTTTCCATTGCTGGCCGATGACGATGCTCTCTTCCACCTCGTCGAGTTGTTCCACATAGCGGTAGATCTCGCTGGTGCCGATGCGCACGCCGCCCGGGTTGAGGGTCGCGTCGGAGCGGCCGTAGAACAGGATGCCGCCGGTCGGGGTCAGCTCGATCCAGTCCCCGTGGCACCAGATGTTGTCGAACCGCTCGAAGTAGGCGGCGTGGTACTTGTCGCCATTTTCGTCACCCCAGAAGTAGATGGGCTGGGCCGGGAAAGGCTTGGTGCAGACCAACTCGCCCTTTTCACCCAGCACCGGCTGGCCCGCCTCGTTGAATACCTGCACCGCGAGACCGAGGCCGCGCCCCTGGCTCTCGCCGCGATAGACGGGGCTCAAGGGGTTGCCGATGACGAAGCAGGAGCAGATGTCGGTGCCGCCAGAGATGGAGCTGAGCTGCACATCCGGTTTTATCTGCTGGTAAACGTAGTCAAACCCCTCCGGCGACAGCACGGAGCCGGTGCTGCAGATCAGCCGCAAGTGCGGCAAGTCGTGTGTATTGATGGGGGCATAACCCTGTTTGTGCAGCGCATCGAGATACTTGGCCGAGGTGCCGAACAGGGCGACCTCTTCGTCCCGTGCCAGATCCCACAGCACGTTGCCATCCGGGTAGAAGGGGGAACCATCGTAGAGCACCAGGGTGGCGCCGGAGGCGAGGGCGCTCACCAGCCAGTTCCACATCATCCAGCCACAGGTGGTGAAGTAGAAGATGCGCTCCCCCGGCTTGATGTCGCAGTGCAACTGGTGCTCTTTCAGGTGTTGCAGCAGGGTGCCGCCAATGCCGTGCACGATGCACTTGGGTTTGCCGGTGGTGCCTGAGGAGTAGAGGATGTAGAGCGGGTCGTTGAAGGCCATGGTCTCGAAGGCGAGCTGGGCATCATGCTGGCTTGCCAGCAATTGCTGCCAGTTGTGACCAAGCTGCAGCGGGTTGCCGAGCAGGGGGATCATCACCGTCTGCTCTAGGCTGTCGAGCTGACCGACGACGCTGGCCACCTTGTCCTGAATGTCGATGGCCTTGCCGCCGTAGCGGTAGCCATCCACCGCGAACAGCACCCTGGGACGGGTCTGGCCGAAGCGCTCCACCACGCTGGCCTCGCCAAAATCGGGACTGGTGGAGGTCCAGATCGCGCCGAGGCTGGTGGTTGCCAGCATGGCCACCACGGTTTCCGGGATATTGGGCAGGTAGGCTGCGACCACATCACCCCGGCCTATGCCCTGGCTGCGAAGCCACTGGGCCAGGCGGGCGACCTGATCTGCCAGCTCATGCCAGCTCAGGGTCCGGCTTGGACCCCCTTCGATGCGGGAGATGATGGCCGGGCTCTCATCCTGACGGCGCAGCAGGTTCTCGGCGAAGTTGAGCTGGCTGTCGGGGAACCAGCGGGCGCGCTGCATATCCTGGCGGTTCTCCGCCACAATGTTGCCAAGTTCGCCCTTGACGCCGCAGTGCTGCCACACCAGGGGCCAGAAGCGGGTGGTCTTCTCCACCGACCATTGATACAGGTCGGCATAGCTGCGCAGTTGCAGGCCATGAAAGTGATTGACCTCGGCCATGAACTGGTGGAGGTTGGAGTGCTGCATCCTGTCCTGATCCGGTGTCCACAGACAAAGGTTTTGCATGAGTCGTTCCTGACGGCTGATATCTACTGTCTGTGGGCAGTGTATTGAATTGTTCTTTGTTTGTTAATTGTCTGTTTTATCTTCATAACAAAAAGCCTGTAACCTATGCGTTACCTCACGAAGCGAAAGCCGGGTGGCTCGAGCCTTGATTCGCTTGATGTTATGCTGAAGTCACATTCGCCCGGAGCAGGACGCCATGAGCAGTTACAGCCAACTTTTTGCCCAGCATCTCGACACCCTTCAGCAGCGTACCCGCGACATCCTGCAACAACAGGGTCTTGGCGGCCTCGCTATTCACTCCGGCCAGACTCATCGCATCTTCCTCGATGACCAGGATTATCCCTTCAAGGTGAATCCCCAGTTCAAGGCCTGGCTGCCGGTGCTGGACAACCCTCACTGCTGGTTGCTGGTGGACGGGGTGAACAAGCCGGTGCTGCTGTTCTACCGGCCGGTGGACTTCTGGCACAAGGTGGCGGAGTTGCCCAACGCCTTCTGGATCGATTTCTTCGACATTCGCTTCCTGACTCGCCCGGAGCAGGTTGCCGATCACCTGCCGGCCAACAAGCAGGAGTGGGCCTATCTGGGCGGCCATCTGGAAGTGGCCGAGCTGCTGGGACTGGGCCAGCCCAATCCGGAGGCGGTCCTCAACTACCTGCACTACCACCGTGCCTACAAGACGCCCTATGAGCTGGAATGTCTTCGCGATGCCAACCGCATCGGCGTGCGCGGCCACATCGCGGCCAAGGACTCCTTCATGGCGGGGGCGAGCGAGTTCGAGATCAACCTGGCCTACATGAAGGCGGTCGGACAGGGGGCCAATGAGGCGCCCTACGGCAACATTGTTGCCATCAACCGCAATGCGGCCATCCTGCACTACACCCATCTCTCCACCCAGCGGGTGCCGGATGCGGAGCGTTACTCCTTTCTCATCGATGCCGGTGTGGACGTGCACGGTTATGCCTCCGACATTACCCGGACCTGGGCCTGGCGCCGCGGTGAGTTCGCCGATCTGATCGCAGCGCTGGATGCACAGCAACAGGAGATCATCGACGAGATCAAGCCGGGCCGCCGCTACAGCGAGCTGCACCTGCAGATGCACCACAGGCTGGCGCGCCTGCTGCAAGCCACCGAACTGGTAGACATGTCGGTGGACGAGATGATCCATACCGGGGTGACCAATGTCTTCTTCCCCCACGGTCTCGGCCACTTCCTCGGCCTGCAGGTACACGATGCCGGCGGCTTCATGCAGGATGAGCGCGGCACCCACCTGGCGGCCCCCGAGCAGTTCCCCTATCTGCGCTGCACCCGGGTGATCGAAGTGGGTCAGGTCTTCACCATAGAGCCCGGCCTCTACTTCATCGACAGCCTGCTGGAGCCGCTGCGCCAGGGTGAGCAGGGCAAGCGGGTCAACTGGAACAAGGTGGAGGCGCTGCGTCCCTATGGTGGCATTCGCATCGAGGACAACGTGGTGCTGCATGCCAACGGGGTGGAGAACCTGACCAGACAAGCAGGGCTCTGATGGCGACGGATTACCCCATACCGGCAGCCCCGCTGGAGGTGAGCGAAGAGATCAAGAAGAGCCGCTTCATTACCTACATCGCCCACACTCCGACCGTCGAGGCCGCCAAGGCCTGGATAGACGAGATCAAACAGCAACACCCGGGAGCCCGGCATCACTGCTGGGCTTTTGTCGCCGGCGCCCCGCAAGACAGCCAGGTTTATGGTTTCAGTGATGATGGCGAACCCTCGGGCACGGCGGGCAAACCCATGCTGGCCCAGTTGATGGGGGCCGGTCTGGGTGAAGTCGCCGCCGTGGTGGTGCGCTATTACGGTGGAGTGCTGCTGGGGACCGGTGGCCTGGTCAAGGCCTATGGCGGTGGTGTGGGGGCAGCACTCAAGCAACTTGAAACCTGTATCAAGCGTCAGCTGACCTCTTCCGTGATCCAGTGTGACTACACCGACATGGGGGCCGTGGAGTCCCTCATCTCTGCCCATCAAGGGCAGTTGCTGGTGGCCGATTATGGTGCCAGCGTCACCCTTCAGGTAGCGTGGGAGTCTGCGCTCTGGGCCCGTATCGCACAGGAATTGACCGACCGGACCCAGGGTCGGGTATCCCTTCGTCCCTTAGATGGCTAGAATCCATCGCTCTTTTAGTCTGAAGAGGGAGCCGGAATGCAGATTCTGAGCATCATTCGTATCGTCGGTCTGCTGGTTGCCCTGTTCAGCTCGACCATGCTGCTGCCCGCGATGGTCGCTTTTGGGTATCGTGATGGCGGTGGTACCGAGTTCGTCAACTCCTTCGTCATAGCCCTCCTGCTCGGCCTCCTGCTCTGGTTTCCCAACCGCCATCAGAAAAAGGAACTCAGGTCCAAGGAAGGCTTCCTCATCGTGGTGCTGTTCTGGGTGGTGCTGGGGAGCGTGGGTGCCGTCCCCTTCATCATCAGCGACGTGCCGAACATGTCGGTCTCGGAGGCATTTTTCGAGTCGTTTTCCGGCCTGACTACCACGGGCGCAACGGTGCTGACTGGGCTGGACAATCTGCCCAAGGCGTTTCTCTTCTACCGCCAGCTGCTGCAATGGCTCGGTGGCATGGGGATCATCGTGCTGGCGGTGGCCGTGCTGCCACTGCTGGGTATCGGGGGTATGCAGCTCTATCGTGCCGAGATCCCGGGGCCCGTCAAGGACAACAAGGTGACCCCGCGCATCGCCGAGACGGCCAAGGCGCTCTGGTTCATCTATCTGTTGCTGACCTCCCTCTGCGCTCTCGCGTACTGGATGGCGGGAATGACGTTGTTCGATGCCATCTGCCACTCCTTCTCCACCTTGTCGGTTGGGGGGTTCTCGACCCACGACGCCAGCATCGGTTTCTTCGACAGCCCGGCCATCAACCTGATCACAGTGGTGTTCCTGTTGCTGGCGAGCGTCAACTTCGCGCTTCACTTCATGGTATTTGCCCACAAGCCGGTGCGCGTGAGCAGCTATCTGCGGGACTCGGAGCTCAAAGTGTTTCTGAGCATCCAGTGCGTGCTGGTGTTGATCTGTTTCGTCTCTCTGCTGTTCCACGGTCATTACGCCACCTGGCAGGAGGCGCTCAACCATGGCCTGTTCCAGGCGGTATCGCTGGGCACGACCACCGGCTACAGCACCACCAGCTATGCGGAGTGGCCCTCCTTTCTGCCCATGCTGTTGATGTTCTCCGCCTTCATCGGCTGCTGCGCCGGCAGTACCGGGGGGGGCATCAAGGTGATGCGTTTCATGATCCTGTTCCTGCAGGGGATGCGTGAACTCAAACGGCTGGTGCATCCGCGGGCCATTTACACCCTGAAGCTGGGACGCCGCGCCGTACCGGAACGGATCGTGGAAGCGGTCTGGGGCTACTTTGCCACCTACATCATCCTGTTCTTCATCTTCATGCTGTTGCTGCTGATGACGGGGCTGAACGAAGTGACGGCCTTCTCCGCCGTGGCTGCGGCATTCACCAACGTGGGGCCGGGTCTGGGGGAGGTGTCGGCCAATTTCGGCAATATCTCGGCCACTGCACAGTGGATATTAATCGTGGCCATGTTGTTTGGTCGATTGGAAATCTTCACACTTCTGGTACTGTTTACTCCTGCATTCTGGCGTAGTTGAGGTTGGTATGGACAAGATTTTGGTGCTTTATTCTTCCCGGGACGGGCAAACGCGGAAAATCGTGGATGTCATGCTGGAGGAAATATCAGGATGCGAAGTGGTGATGCACGACCTGCACACCCTGCCCATGTGCAACCTCAGCAAGTATGCCAAGGTGTTGATTGGCGCTTCCATTCGCTATGGTAACTTCCACCCCAGCCTGCTTAGCTTCATACACGCACATCATGAACAGTTGGAAGTAGCCAATGCGGCGTTCTTCTGCGTGAACCTGACGGCACGCAAGCCCGAGAAGCAGACGCCGCAGACCAACGCCTACATGAAGAAGTTTCTGCGCCTCTCTCCCTGGAAGCCGAAAACTCTGGGGGTGTTTGCCGGGGCATTGCAGTACTCCCGTTACAACTGGTGGCAGACCCGTATCATTCAGTTGATCATGAAGATTACCGGGGGCAGCACGGATACCAGCAAGGATCTGGAATTCACCGACTGGGACAAGGTGCGCGGCTTTGCCCGTGAGTTTTGGTCAAAAAAGTAACAGTGACGTCATTCAAAGCGGCCAGAGCCCTGCGTAAGCAGGGCTTTTTGTTTGATAAGTAGGCGTTCGAGCCACAAAACGGTAAAAAGGACTATTTTTCGCAAAATAGCCCTTGTCATCCCGGCGCTGCTCCCTATAATGCGCCCCTACCAGCACGGCGGAACACGCCAACCTGATGAGCCAGCTTCCTTAGGAAGTGGGCGCCGAAAGAAAAGCGAAAACAACCGCTTGACTTTCGAAGTGAGGAGCGTAAGATGCGCCTCCTCAACGCGATAAG
>NZ_JAPCIY010000068.1:0-22722 GCF_027707645.1 Aeromonas sp. QDB30
CTCAGAAGTGAAACGCTGTAGCGCCGATGGTAGTGTGGCATTCGCCATGCGAGAGTAGGACACTGCCAGGCACCCAACACGAGAAACCCCGCTCATCTGAGCGGGGTTTTTTATTGCCTGAAATTCACGTTATCCATCCATATCTGGTTGATTTACCACCACGATTGCATCGTTATACAACCTGATCAGCGCAGGGAAGCTCCATGTTGACTATCCCGTCTTCCAGCTGAATATCGATCTTGAAACCGAGCCGTTTGGCCAGATTGATCATGCCGCGATTGCTGGGCATGGTCATGCCAGAGAGCTGGCCTATGCCACGCTCTCTGGCGTAGCGCACGATCTTTTCCATCATCAACTTGCCGAGTCCGAGCCCTTTCAAGTCTGAGCGGACCAGGATGGCAAACTCCGCATCCGATTGATCCGGGCTGGCAATGGCTCGCACCACTCCCAGGATCTGCTGGCTGAAAGGGCCGTCCTGACCCACGGCGACGAAGGCCATTTCCCGGTCATAATCGATCTGGGTCATGCGGGCCAGCTCCTCATGCCCCAGCTCCCCCACGTCGGCGAAAAAGCGTTTGTACCTGTCTTCATCAGACACCTGCCGCACGAACTGCTTGTGGGCCGGCTCGTCTTCGGGGCGGATGGGGCGCAGCAGTACATGACTCTGATCTTTCAGCCAGGCACCCTCTTCCAGCTCGGTGGGATAGGGGCGAATGGCCAGTGGCAGCACTTGTTGTCCTCGCTCTGCCAGGACGAGCCGGGCATCCAGGATCACCATCTCTTCACCACAGGCCTGCAGCGGGTGCAGATCCAGTTCTTGTATCTCGGGGAAGGCCAGCAGCAGCTCGGAGAGCTGGCACAGCACCTGGCCGAGGGCGTCGATATCGAGCCGTACTGGACTGGCCTGCTCGCGGATCTTGCCATCCTTGAAGGCACCAATGATCTGGTAGCGAGCCAGTGCCTGGTTGAGGGGAGGAAGGGCCGCGACCATCTCGCGGGGCTCGACACCCGACTCCCCGAGCAGGATGACGGGACCGAAAACCGGATCCTGCTGCAAACGGATCCGCAGCTCCAGACCCCCGCTGCGGCGTGCCATGCGTTGTACTAGAAGCCCTTCTATGCGGGCGCCAGGGTCGTGCTGACGTACCCTGTCCAGAATGGCATCCGCCGCTTGGGCGACTTCCGCCGAGGTGCGCAGGTTCAGCATGACACCGTGTACATCGGATTTGTGGGCGATGTCGGGAGATCGCAGCTTCACCGCTACGGGGTAGCCAATCTGTTCTGCAGTCAGTGCGGCCTCGATGGCATCGGAAACGATCCAGGTCGCGAGGGTGGATAGCCCGGCTGCCTGCAAGATGGGGTGGGCCAGATGGGTATCCAGTACCCGCTGCTGGCGGTCCAGCGCTTGCCCAAGGAGCTGCTGGCAGCGCTCGACATCGAGCCTGTCGCCCTGCAGGGAGGCCGGGGTTTCCATCAACTGCTTCTGGTTGCGGCGATATTCCACCATGTGCATGAAGGCCGTGACGGCGCTTTCCGGGGTGCGATAGGTCGGGATGCCCGCCTCGTTGAACAGGCGTCTCCCCTCCTGGGCGGAGTATTCGCCTGCCCAGTTGGTCAGGATGTTGAATCGTCTGGCCCTGGGATGCTGCTTGATGAAGTCGATCAGGCTGCTGGCGAGGGTGACGCCTCGGGCGGTGAGGGACGGTGCATGGATCAGCAGGATGGCATCGGCACCGTCCCCTTGGAGCAGCGTCTCGAGTGCACTCTTGTAGGCCTCGATATCTGCATCGCTGCCGATGTCGAGGGGTGGCATCGCCAGCTTGCCTCCCCGAGACAGCAGTACGTCTGCGGCCATGTTGGCGAGGCCGCGCCCGTTGGAGAGGATGGCGAGCCGCTCCCCCTTGAGGGTCAGGGAGTGGCTCAGGGTCTCGACAGTGGCAAACAGTTCGTGGGTATCCCGGACGCGCAGCATGCCAGCCCGGCGGATGGCGGCATCATAGACATTGTCGAGACCGTTGGCCGGGTCGTGCCGACCGCTCTTGAGGATCAGGATGGGTTTGTTGCGCGAGGCGGCACGGGCGGCGGAGAGAAAGTGCCTGGCATCGTGCAGCTTGTCCATGTAGATCAGGATGGCGCGGGTCGTCCCGTCCCGGGAGAGCTGATCCAGCAGTTGGCCAAAGTCGATGTCGCAATGATCGCCCAGGGAGATGAAGGCCGAGAAGCCGATTTCGCGCTGCTTGGCCCAATCCAGGATGGTGGTGCTGACCGCTGCCGACTGGGAGAGAAACGCCACCTGTCCCGGAGTCGCTGCAATGGGGGAAAAGCTGGCGTTGATACCCTGCCCGGGGAGCAGCATGCCCATGCTGTTGGGGCCGAGCAGCCGGATGCCGTATTGCTGGCACAGATGCTTGAGCCGCAGGCGCTCGTCAGTGGAGAACTGGGCGGCCAGTATGATGGCGGCTCCGGTTCCTTTCTTGCCGAGCTCCTCGATGAGCGGCAGTACCCGTTCGCGCCGGGTACAGACGATGGCGAGATCGGGGGAGAGGGGAAGGCTCTCTATGTCCGGATAGGCGAGCACGCCAGCGATGGCCTGGCTGCGGGGGGCTACGGGTAGTATAGGGCCCTGGAACTGACCCGCCAGCAGGTGCCGGATGACCACATGGCCTGCTTTCTGCGGATCACTGGAGGCGCCGATGACGGCGATCGAGTGAGGTTTGAAGAGCCGATCCAGGCCGCTTTGTTTCATGGGCACTCCTCGTGGTGGCCCCCGGGGCGAGGGGGACGGATGGTGCCAGTCTAATACGCTTTGCGTGCGGGTACTGTGACCGATTGCGGATCACGATCTGGCCAGTGCGCTGGCGCGCAGATAAAAGCGCAGCTCCCCCTGAATGCATTGCACCGTGGCGAGGTGCCTGTCCTGGAGATAGATCTCCTGCTCCCGATCGAGTTCATGGCGCTGGACCCCGAGGCTTTGCAGATATTCTGCGAACAGGATGGCACTGCGGATTTCGACAAGATGCTGGCTCACGCTCTATTCCTTGATGGTGGCTGGATGGTGCCGGCCAGTGTCCCCTCTTCTCCCCCACTTTCATACTGATACATTTGACACTCACTGTGGCTCTGACGCCTGCCGGATCAGCGAAGGCCTCCCTGGCCGCGTGCGGTGTCCCAGAAGGCGCGGATCAGCGGCTCTTCCAGCCGCTTCTTGAGCACGGCGATGCCGACGTCGAACGCCTTGAGCGCCGGTTTGGGCTCGACCACACGCACCTTGTCCCCCATGGGGCTGTGATCGATGACGGCGGCAGGCACGACACCCACACCGAAGCCGAGGGCCACCATGGCGACGATGCCCTCGTTGCCCGCCACTTCTGCATAGATGTTGGGAGCTATCCCCTTGTTGCGAAACCATTGATCACAGCGCTTTCGGGCCAGCCCCTGTTCGGAGAGGATCAGCGGCAGGCGCTCCCAGTCAGGTTCACCCAGGGGGAACCACTGACCCTGCTGGGGGGCATTGCGGGGGGCGATGAACACCAGAGGGACTTGTTGCAGGCTGGCGAATTCCAGCTTGGACGAGAGCGCATCCGGCCTCGCTGCGATGGCGAGATCGGCTTCGTCAGCCAGGATCTTGTCCACTGCCAGTGCCGGGTCGCCGGTCTCCAGCTTGATCTCCAGCTGGGGATAACGGCGGCGAAAGCGCTCCAGTACTTCGGGCAACAGAAAGTAGCTGGCGGTGACCGAACAGAAGACCCGCAACCGCCCTTGCAGCGGCTCGTCGCTGCGCTTGAGCTCCTGTTTGAGTTGGCGCCACTCCTGCAGCAAGGCACCGCCAAACTCCCGCAGCTTGTCACCAGCAGGGGTGAGCCGCACCGAGCGGTTGTCCCGCTCGAACAGCACGCAGCCGGTCTCCTGCTCCAGTCGCTGGATGGCGCGGCTCAGGGTGGAGGGGCTGACCGCCATGGCATCGGCGCTTTTGCCGAAGTGGAGGGAGTCGGCGAGGTGGAGAAACAGTTCGAGATTGCGAAGGTCCATCTTTTTATTCCTGCGGCGTTGTCAGGCGCCCTGTAGCACGATGGCTCGGCGGCGGGAGATTGCGGGAAATCACATTTCAATTCCTGCAACGTACTGTTTCGAATATATCAGTTCAGGCAATAAGTGTCCCGCGCTATAGTGGTTTCGACAACGCCGCTATCCGGCATGGAATCAATCGAACGGAGCAATCACCATGGCTAACTATTTCAACACCTTGAACCTGCGTCAGCAGTTGGCCCAGCTGGGCAAGTGTCGTTTCATGCAGCGCGAAGAGTTCGCGGACGGCTGCAACGTGCTGAAGGGCAAGAAGGTGGTGATTGTGGGCTGTGGCGCCCAGGGCCTGAACCAGGGTCTGAACATGCGCGACTCCGGGCTGGACATCTCCTACGCCCTGCGCAAGGCCGCCATCACCGAGAAGCGCGCCTCCTGGCAGAAGGCCACCGACAACGGCTTCGTGGTCGGTACCTATGAAGAGCTGATCCCGACCGCCGATCTGGTGCTGAACCTGACTCCGGACAAGCAGCACTCCGACGTCGTCAAAACCGTGATGCCGCTGATGAAGCAGGGCGCCGCTCTGGGCTACTCCCACGGCTTCAACGTGGTGGAAGAGGGTCAGCAGATCCGTTCCGACATCACCGTCGTGATGGTGGCGCCCAAGTGCCCGGGTACCGAAGTGCGTGAAGAGTACAAGCGCGGCTTCGGCGTACCGACCCTGATCGCCGTCCACCCGGAGAACGATCCCCAGGGTGAGGGCATGGCCATCGCCAAGGCGTGGGCCTCTGCTACCGGTGGCGACCGTGCCGGCGTGCTGGAATCTTCCTTCGTCGCGGAAGTGAAATCCGACCTGATGGGCGAGCAGACCATTCTGTGCGGCATGCTGCAGGCCGGTTCCCTGCTCTGCTACGACAAGCTGGTTGCCGAGGGCACCGACCCGGCCTATGCCGGCAAGCTGATCCAGTTCGGCTGGGAGACCATCACCGAGGCCCTGAAGCAGGGCGGCATCAGCTTGATGATGGACCGTCTCTCCAACCCGGCCAAGCTGCGTGCCTTCGAGCTCTCCGAGCAACTGCGCACCCTGATGCGTCCGCTGTTCGAGAAGCACATGGATGACATCATCGCCGGCGAGTTCTCCCGCGGCATGATGGCTGACTGGGCCGAAGACGATGCCAAGCTGTTCGGCTGGCGCGAAGAGACCGGCAAGTCCGCCTTCGAGAATGCCCCTGCCTATGCCGGCAAGATCGCCGAGCAGGAGTACTTCGACAATGGCGTGGTCATGGTGGCCATGGTCAAGGCGGGTGTCGAGCTGGCGTTCGAAACCATGGTGGCCTCCGGCATCTATGAAGAGTCCGCCTACTACGAGTCTCTGCACGAGTTGCCGCTGATCGCCAACACCGTCGCCCGCAAGCGTCTGTACGAAATGAACGTGGTCATCTCCGATACCGCGGAGTACGGCAACTACCTGTTCGCCAACGCCGCCGTGCCGCTGCTGCGCGAGCACTTCATGCCGACTCTGCAAGCAGGGGACCTGGGCAGTGCCCGTGCCGAGAGCAAGGCGGTGGACAACCTGGCCTTGCTGGCTGCCAACGAAGCGACCCGCAACCACCCGATCGAGAAGATCGGCCAGACCCTGCGTGGTTACATGAAGGACATGAAGCGTATTGCCGTCGGCGGTTAAGCCTTCGCTGAGCGGCATCGGAAGGGGCGGGGATGACGATCCCCGTTACTGGCTGGCTTAGACACCTGGCCTGTCGTCCGGATGATGCAAACAGACAGATTGAAGCCTATAAAAAAGCCCCGCTCATCGAGCGGGGCTTTTGCATTCTGGAGGGCGGGAGCAATCAGACCTTCCAGGCTTTCCAGGTGTTGATCAGGCCGTTGGTGGAGCCGTCGTGGCTGGTGACGGCCTCATCGGTGCCCAGCTCCGGCAGGATCTTGTTGGCCAGCTGTTTGCCCAGCTCCACACCCCACTGGTCGAAGGAGAAGATGTTCCAGATTGCGCCCTGTACGAAGATCTTGTGCTCGTACATGGCGATCAGGGAGCCGAGGGTTTTCGGGGTCAGCTGCTTGAACAGGATGGAGTTGGTCGGGCGGTTGCCTTCGAACACCTTGAACGGCACCAGATCCTTGACTTGCTCCAGCGTCTTGCCGGCGGCCAGGAACTCGGCCTCCACCGCTTCCTTGCTCTTGCCGAAGGCCAGGGCTTCGGTCTGGGCGAAGAAGTTGGCCAGGAGCTTCGGATGGTGGTCACCGATGGGGTTATGGCTGATGGCCGGCGCCAGGAAGTCGCAGGGGATCAGCTTGGTGCCCTGATGGATCAGCTGGTAGAAGGCGTGCTGGCCGTTGGTGCCCGGCTCACCCCAGATGATGGGACCGGTCTGGTAGTCAACCGGATGGCCGTCGCGATCCACGTACTTGCCGTTGGACTCCATGTTGCCTTGCTGGAAGTAGGCAGGGAAGCGATGCATGTACTGATCGTACGGCAGGATGGCTTCGGACTCGGCACCATGGAAGTTGTTGTACCACAGGCCGATCAGGGCCAGCAGTACGGGCACGTTCTGCTCATAGGCGGCAGTGGCGAAGTGCATGTCCATCTCGAAGGCGCCTTGCAGCAGGGCCTCGAAGTGCTCGAAGCCGAGGGAGAGGGCGATGGGCATGCCGATGGCGGACCAGGAGGAGTAACGGCCGCCGACCCAGTCCCAGAACTCGAACATGTTGTCGGTGTCGATGCCGAACTCGGCCACGGCCTTGCCGTTGGTAGACAGGGCGGCGAAGTGCTTGGCCACGTGAGCCTTGTCACCGGCGTGACCGAGGAACCAGTCGCGGGCGGTCAGGGCGTTGGTCATGGTCTCCTGGGTGGTGAAGGTCTTTGAGGCCACCAGGAACAGGGTGGTTTCCGGATCGATCTTCTTGAGCGTCTCGGCGATGTGGGTGCCGTCGACGTTGGAGACGAAGTGCATCTCCAGGTGATTCTTGTAGGGGCGCAGGGCCTCGGTGATCATGACGGGGCCCAGATCGGAGCCACCAATGCCGATGTTGACCACGTGCTGGATGGCCTTGCCGGTATAGCCCTTCCACTCGCCACCGATGACCTTCTCGCAGAAGCCCTTCATCTTGGCCAGTACGGCGTTCACTTCCGGCATCACGTCCTTGCCGTCAACCTCGATGGGACGGTCGGAGCGGTTGCGCAGGGCGGTGTGCAGTACGGCGCGCCCTTCGGTCATGTTGATCTTGTCGCCGTTGAACATGGCGTCGATGGCGCTGCGCAGATCGGTCTCGCCAGCCAGGTTCACCAGCAGCTTGAGGGTCTCTTCGGTGATCAGGTTCTTGGAGTAGTCGACCAGGATGTCGCCACCGAAGGTGAGGGAGAACTTGTCAAAACGCTTGGGATCCTGTGCGAACAGATCCTTGAGACGCATCTCCTTGTTGGCTGCAAAATGGGCTTCCAGTGCCTGCCAGGCCTGGGTCCGGGTTGGATTGATATTTTTCATAGGATTATCAGTCTTCCAAGTTGTGTTTGAACCTTGCAGGCAAGGCTCCCGCCAAACCTTATTATGCGAGCATTATACCGGGCACTCCGTGCGCCCCGTGTAACAGAGCATTACCAATTGTCTGCAACGAGGGAGTGTACAACCAAAACAGTGCGATTATGAGTCACCCAGTACCCCGGGATCTTGCGTTCGCGCATGCTTGTTCGGGTTGAAAAGGCTTTCATTTCAAGGGGAGCACGGCCGTGGCTCTGGAAAGCTGGCGTGACAGATAAAAGGGTATTCAACAGACGCTCATCGGACGGTTTTTTGAGCAGACGCAAATGGCGGGCAACAGACGCTGGCTACCATATGAGCCGAATGGACGAGATCTCCCAGGGATGGCCAAGGTATGGAATCAATGGTGTGGAATGAGGAGATCGAGATGAAAGCCCTGTTATCCCTGTTTGCCCTGAGCCTGATCGCCACCGGCCTCATCGGCTTGCTGACCCTGACGCTGGCCAATGCGGCGCCGACGCTGGAGATCCGCGTGATGGTGGTGATCGGAGCCGTGCTGGGGGGCTATGTGCTGATGCAGCCCCTGCTCAACCGGGTTGCACGCCGGCTGGGGTGAGAACGCGGTGCGACCTGGTGCGCAAGACCGGCCTGTGGCCGGTTTTTTCATGTCACAGAAGGCAGAAACGACAGTGCCAGCCCGAAGGCTGGCACTGGAGAACGTACACCGAGGATCAATCCGCCGTCTTCTGCATGTGAACCACACGCTGGGGGAAGGGGATCTCAATGCCCTCGGCGTCGAAGGTGAGCTTCACCTTCTCGTGGAAGTCGAACCAGACACCCCAGTAATCACCGGTCTTGACCCAGGGACGCACCACGATGTTGACTGAGGAGTCGGCCAGCGCGGCAACGGCAATGGTGGCTGCCGGCTCCTTCAGGATGCGGGGCTCTTCGCTCACCAGCCGCTCCAGGATCTGTTTGGCCTTGCGGAGATCCGAGCCGTAGCCGATGCCGAAGGTCATGTCGACGCGGCGGGTATCCATGCGCGAGTAGTTGACGATGGTGCCGTTGAGGATGGCGGAGTTGGGCACTACCACCATCTTGTTGTCACCCGAGGTGAGGGTGGTGGTGAAGAGCTGGACCGATTGCACCACGCCATTGGTGCCTGCCACCTCGATAAATTCCCCTGCCTTGATGGGGCGGAAGATGATGAGCAGGAAACCGGCGGCAAAGTTGGAGAGAGAGCCCTGCAGCGCCAGACCGATGGCCAGACCGGCGGCACCGATAATGGCGACGAAGGAGGCGGTCTGCACCCCGACCCGGCCCAGGGCGGCGATCACCACGAACACCAGGATGGTGTATTTGAGGATGCTGCCGACGAAGTGGGTAACGGTGGTGTCCAGCTTGCGGGTCTGCATCACCTTGACCACGCCACCGCTGAGAAGGTTGGCTGCAATGTAACCGACCAGCAGGGTGATCAGGGCGGCGGCGATGTTGACCGCATACTCGATGATCAGCCCCTGGTTGTTGGTCAGCCAGGTCTGTGCTTCGGTAATGATCTCGGGTTCCATAGGATGTCCTGTTGGTGTGAAGATTTATGGCAGATGAATGTAACACTTGAGCGCGACAAGCTGGGTCGCATCTGGTGCTTGTCTCTTCTTTTGTGCCACAAAAAGCAAGGGAGGCCAAGGCCTCCCGTTTTGTCACAACCCTGCTGGCGCAGGAGCGCATCGAATGTACGCACTCAGCTTTGCAGCAGCTGGCTGCGGATAAACTGCCACTGATCTTCAAACCCGGCAGTGGGTTTGATTTTGAGCTCGGAGCAGACGTGCATTGGTTGATGCGGTCTGCTGGCTCAGCTTTGCAGCAGCTGGCTGCGGATAAACTGCCACTGATCTTCAAACCCGGCAGTGGGCTTGATTTTGAACTCGGAGCGGACGTGCATTGGTGGATGCGGTCTGCTGGCTCAGCTTTGCAGCTGCTGGCTGCGGATGAACTGCCACTGATCTTCAAACCCGGCGGTGGGTTTGATTGTGAGCTCGGAGCAGACGTGCATTGGTTGATGCGGTCTGCTGGCTCAGCTTTGCAGCAGCTGGCTGCGGATAAACTGCCACTGATCTTCAAAGCCCNNNNGGACGTGCATTGGTTGATGCGGTCTGCTGGCTCAGCTTTGCAGCAGCTGGCTGCGGATAAACTGCCACTGATCTTCAAACCCGGCGGTGGGCTTGATTTTGAACTCCGAGCGGACGAACTGGCTGATGCGGCCCTCGGTATAGGCCAGCAGCAGGTTGGCCAGCATGGTCTCGTCGAGCTGGAAGCCCTGGCCTTCCCGCAGCCGTTTCTCGCGCAGTACCTGCTTGATCTGGGTCTCCAGCTTGTCGAACAGGATGCTGATGCGATCACGCAGCCGATCGTGTTCGCCCAGCAGGGCATCGCCATTGAGAATGCGGGTGATGCCGGGGTTGCGCTCGGCGAACACCAGCAGCAGCTGCAGTATGTGATGGCAGCGGGACATGGTGTCCTTCTCTTCGGCCATGATCAGGTTGACCCGTGACAGCAGGGAATCCTCGATAAAGTCGATCAGCCCCTCGAACATCCTCGCCTTGCTGGGAAAATGCCGGTAGAGGGCCGCCTCGGACACGCCCACCTCGGCCGCGAGGCGTGCCGTGGTGATGCGCTGGCCCGGGCTGGTTTCCAGCATGTGGGCGAGTGCCTGCAGGATCTGATCGCGCCGACTCTGTTTCTGGTTACTGCTTGCCATGGATTCCCCTAAAAAAACAATGGCTTGATTCTATTATTTGGCACGTGCCCCAGGGGGCCGTGTGGTCTTGTTATTGGCGACCAGAAGAACCAAACCCGCCTTCACCCCGTTCACTCTGATTGAATTCGTCGACCAGCTGGAAGCTGGCCTGTACCACCGGCAGGATCACCAGCTGGGCGATGCGCTCGCCAGGCTGCATGGTGAAGCTGTCGTTGCCACGGTTCCAGACCGAGACCATCAACTGACCCTGGTAGTCGGAGTCGATGAGGCCGACCAGGTTGCCCAGCACGATGCCGTGCTTATGGCCGAGGCCGGAGCGGGGCAGGATGGTGGCGCACAGACCCGGATCCTGGATGTGAATGGCCAGCCCGGTCGGCACCAGCGTGGTGTCGCCCGGGGCCAGGGTCAGCGGGGCATCCAGCAGGGCGCGCAAGTCCATGCCAGCGGAGCCCGGTGTGGCGTAGGCGGGCAGCGGGAAGTCGGTGCCGATGCGGGCATCCAGGATTTTCAGTTCAATTTGTGTCGTCATGAATCTTTTTCAATTGGATCGCCTGGCGATCGGGTGGTACTGCAGGAGCCTGGGGCTCCCGGCATGTTCAATGGGCTCAGGGTCGATAATGGCGTGCAATCAGGGCGACAAGATGACGGGCGAGCGTCAGCTTATCGGCCAGGGGCAGGGCGGCTTGACCCCCTTGCCAGAAGACGGTCAGGGCGTTGTCATCGGCATTGAAGCCCTGGCCTGCACGGGACACATCGTTGGCGGCGATCATGTCCAGCCGCTTACGTCGAAGTTTGTCGAGGGCGTATTGTTCCACATCCACGGTTTCGGCGGCAAATCCGACGGTGAAGGGTTTGTCTGACAACGCCCCCACATCGGCGATGATGTCGGGGTTTTTGACCAGGGTCAGCTGCATCTGGTCGTTGTCGCTGGTCTTCTTGATCTTTTGCTCGGCCACCTGGGCGGGACGGTAGTCGGCGACGGCAGCGCAGCCGATAAAGAGGTCGCACTCACCGACCCGGCTCATCACTGCTTCGTGCATCTGCAGGGCACTCTCCACATCGATGCGGGTAACGCCGGCCGGGGTGGTCAGTGCCACCGGGCCGCTCACCAGGGTCACCTCCGCGCCCGCTTCGCGCGCGGCGCGGGCGATGGCGTAGCCCATCTTGCCGGAGCTGTGGTTGCTGATATAGCGCACCGGATCGAGCGCCTCGCGGGTCGGCCCGGCGGTGAGCAGCAGCCTGACGCCTGCCAGGAGCGGTTCGGCGGCGAGCTGCTGGCAGCAGCGTTCCACCAGTTCCAGGGGATCCAGCATCCGGCCCGGGCCCACGTCGCCGCAGGCCTGGCTGCCGGAATCCGGCCCCCACAGCTGAATGCCGCGCTCGGCGAGGGTCTGGAGGTTGGCCTGGGTGGCGGCGTTGCGGTACATCTGCTGGTTCATGGCTGGCGCCAGGGCGATAGTCGCCGGGGTGGCAAGGCAGAGGGTGGTGAGCAGCTCGTCCGCCATGCCGGCGGCCATGCGGGCCATCAGGTTGGCGCTGGCGGGGGCGATCAGCACCAGATCGGCCCACTTGGCCAGCTCGATGTGGCCCATGCCCGCCTCGGCAGCCGGGTCCAGCAGACTGTCGGCCACCGGGTGGCCTGAGACGGCTTGCAGGGTCAGCGGGGTGATGAACTCCTTGGCGGAGCGGGTCATCACCACTCGCACCTCGGCCCCCTGATCTTTCAGGCGACGTACCAGTTCGGCACTCTTGTAGGCGGCGATCCCGCCACTGACACCCAACAGGATGCGTTTATCGGCCAATCTCATCTGCTGCTTCTCTTCCGGCTCACTCTGACTGGTCGGCTAAGATAGCACAGGCAATGGGTGGCGACAGAGGCTGACATGGGGGAGTTGTGGTCGGGCTCGCGGGATTCTTTGCTATGTTTTCTCTCAATAGCCATGAGGGAGAGACAAATGAGCATCAAGGAGTGGCCGGAAGAGGAGCGCCCGAGGGAAAAGCTGCTGCGCCGAGGGGCGGCGACGCTCTCCGATGCCGAACTGCTGGCCATCTTCTTGCGCACCGGGGTCAGTGGGTTGAGTGCGGTGGATCTCTCCCGCCAGTTGTTGCAGCAGTTTGGTTCCCTGCGGGCACTGCTGGGAGCCGAGCAGCAGGATTTTTGTGGCGCTCACGGGCTGGGACCTGCCAAGTATGCCCAGTTGCAGGCGGTACTGGAGATGGGGCGGCGCCATCTGGCCGAACAGTTGCAACGGGGAGAGGCGCTCACCTCGCCCGGGCTTACCCGTGACTTTCTGCAAGCCCAGTTGCGGGATCGGGGGAGGGAGGTGTTCGCCCTGCTGCTGCTCGACAACCAGCACAGGGTCATCCGGTTTGTCGAACTTTTTTACGGCACCCTCGACTCGGCGAGCGTCTGGCCCAGAGAAATCGTGCAGATCGCGCTCAAACATAATGCAGCCGCCGTGATTCTGGCGCATAATCACCCGTCCGGCGTGGCCGAGCCCAGTCGGGCGGACCGCCAGATCACGGATCGGATCCTGGCCGCCCTGGCCCTGGTCGATATCAGAGTGCTTGATCACCTGGTGATCGGTGATGGCATCACGGTTTCTTTCGCAGAGCGTGGTTGGTTGTGACTGGGCTCTGGCACTGTATTAGTTGATCTTTGATCACGGATGCTGTATAAAATGCCGCCTTCTGTTTGCCCCGCAATCGAAGGCCAGCGGGGCAGATATTTGCTCGAGCAATGAAGTAAGATTTGGAGAGACTGACATGTCTAGAGTATGCCAAGTAACCGGCAAGCGCCCGGCAGTTGGTAACAACCGTTCGCACGCTAACAACGCTACCAAGCGTCGTTTCCTGCCGAACCTGCACACTCACCGTTTCTGGGTTGAGAGTGAAAAACGCTTCGTGAGCCTGCGCGTATCCGCAAAAGGCATGCGTATCATCGACAAGCGCGGCGTTGAAGTGGTTCTGGCTGAACTGCGTGCCAGCGGCGTTAAGGTATAAGGAATTAGATCATGGCTAAAGGTATTCGCGATAAGATTCGCCTGAACTCCAGCGCCGGTACTGGTCACTTCTATACCACTACCAAGAACAAGCGCACCATGCCCGAAAAAATGGAGATCAAGAAATTTGATCCCGTGATTCGTCAGCATGTGATCTACAAAGAAGGCAAAATCAAGTAATTACTTGGTTTCGCTGCAAAAACCCGGCCTCGTGCCGGGTTTTTTTATGGCTGGAATTCAGTACACTGCCGATTCGAAGGGAGGCTAGCCATGTTCAAACTGAGCCGCAAAGGCTGGAACAACGTGATCATCGTGGTCGTGTTGATCGTCATTACCCTGTTGCACCGACTGGAGCAGGCCCAGCAGGAGAACAGTGCCAAACGCGTGCGTCCGCTGTTGCCGGAGAGCACCGTGGTGCTGACCTGGCAGGGGCCGAGCTGGCAGATAGAGCGTATCGGCCAGGGCTGGCGCAGCGTGCCGGATCTGGGGCTTGGCAGCGCCCAGCTGGCGGCCCGCATCGAGATGTGGCAAGGCTGGCTGCTGCCCCCCGGCGAGCCCGTGCGCGGCACCCCGGTGACCCTCAAGATCTGGATCGCCGGACAGAGCGATCCGGTGGAAGTCGGGCTCTATCAGGACGACGGCAAGTTTGCCGCTCTGCTGCCCTCCTCGACCTGGCTCAGCCTGAGTCAGGCGCAATACCGTGACCTGATGCGTCCCATTCCCTGAACGAGAGATCGCCCATGCCTGAATTACCGGAAGTCGAAGTCAGCCGCCAGGGCATCTCCCCCTGGCTTACCGGCATCAAGGTGACCCGCGTGGTGGTGCGGGACGGCCGCTTGCGCTGGCCCGTGCCCGGCGAGATCCAGGAGCTGGTGGATCTCGTCATCCACCGGGTCAGCCGCCGCGCCAAATACCTGTTGCTGGAGACCGACTTCGGCACCGCCATCCTCCATCTCGGGATGTCCGGCAGCCTGCGGGTGCTGGACATCGGCACCCCGGCCGAGAAGCACGATCACGTGGATATCGAGCTGGCCAACGGCAAGCTGCTGCGGCTCAACGATCCGCGCCGTTTTGGCGCCCTGCTGTGGACCCGCGAACCGGCCGAGGCCCATGCCCTGCTCGCCAAGCTGGGGCCGGAACCCCTCACCGATGCCTTCCATGCCGATTACCTGCGGGAGAGGGCGAAGGGGCGCAGCACCGCCATCAAGCAGTTCCTGATGGACAACCACGTGGTGGTCGGGGTGGGCAACATCTACGCCAACGAGGCGCTCTATGCCGCCGGCATTCATCCAAGGCGGGCGGCGGGCAACATCAGCGCCGAGCGGCTGGGCACCCTGGTGAGCGAGATCAAGCGGGTGCTGGCCGAAGCCATTCGCCAGGGAGGCACCACCCTCAAGGATTTCACCAGCGCCGACGGCAAGCCGGGCTATTTCGTGCAGCAGCTGCAGGTTTACGGCCGTGGCGGCCAGCCCTGTTTCCACTGCCACACCCTGCTCACCGAAGTGAAGATGGGCCAGCGAACCACGGTGTTCTGCTCCCACTGCCAACGCTGAAAGTGGGATTTTTGAGCCGGAACCGGCCAAGTTGTAAGAGAGTATTTCCGGTCTGTTGAAGCGGCGTCAGCCCATGACTACTATCTCGCCAGTTCAGGCTGCGAGGTAATAAAATGACAGCTAAATCAATAGACTGGGAACATTTATCCCGGCAGGGGCACTATTGTGCCCACGATATGGCCCGCTTCCTCTATCCCGAAGACAGCGCCCGCAAGACCTTCAATCGCGGCAAGTTTTTGCTGCGCAGTCTGCTCTACCGTGCGCAGTTGAACCGGGTGTTCGAGCTGTTCCAGAGCGCCCCCCTGCGGGCGCTTCCCGCCCGCCACCCCGAGCTGCTCGACAAGCCGATGCGCCCCTATCGCTTCGCCTGCTCGACGGTGAACCAGCGGGTCAAGATGGTGGAGGATCACTACCGCCTGCTGCTGGGCCTGTACCCCGAGCTCATCGACCCGCTCTATCTGGGGGAGGGGATAGTGCTGGGCCATTATCCCGATGGCGGCTGGCGCATCGTGCTGCGTCACGACGGCACCTTCCGCCGGGAGGCGGAGCTGGCGCTCTCCATCGTCAACGCGCGGGGGGAGCGACTCTACAGCTGTGCCTTCTCCCTGGCGGGCAACGAACAGGAGTTGGCCCTGGTGATCGGGTCGGTGCAGGGGCCAGAGCCCTGTGTCGAGCAGCCCCAGGAGCAGGTGCGGGCATTGACCCGGGCGGGTCAGGGTCTGAGACCCAAGTCGCTGGTGGTGATGCTGGTGATGGCGCTGGCCGGGGCCATGGGCGCCCACCGGGTCTGTGCGGTGCGCATGGAGGCCCACATCTTCCAGGCAAGACGGTACAGCAAGAAGAAGAAAGCCTGCCTGCAGGCGGACTACGACGAGCTGTGGCAGGAGTTTGGCGCCCTCGATCAGGACGCCAACTTCGTGCGGCTGCAACCCGTTGTGCGCAAGCCGCTGGAGGAGATCGCCTCCAAGAAGCGGGCCATGTACCGGCGCCGTTACGAGTGGCTCGATCAGCTGGAGCTGGCGATCCGCCAGCAGTTTGCCCACAGCTAGGCGTGCAGTGCGTTGATGCAACCAGGGCTACCCGCGGGTAGCCCTTGTTCGTTTCTGCCCATCAGGGGAGGGGATTAGCGCTGCTGCTTGGCGGCAATGGCCTGAGCCACCAGGGGGTCGACGAATTGGTGGATGTCACCTCCGTGCAGCGCCACCTCCTTCACCAGGGTGGAGGAGATGAAGGAGTTCTCCTCCGCCGGGGTGAGGAAGACGCTCTCCAGGGTGGGCATCAGGCGACGGTTCATGTTGGCGAGCTGGAACTCGTATTCGAAGTCGGAGACGGCGCGCAGGCCGCGGATCAGCACGTTGGCCTGCTGCTCCCTGGCAAAATCCACCAGCAGGCCGGAGAAGCCCACCACCTTGACGTTGGGCAGGTGAGCCGTCACCTGCCTGGCCAGCTGAACGCGCTCCTCGAGATCGAACAGCGGCCGTTTGCTCGGGCTGTTGGCCACTCCGACCACCACCTCGTCGAACAGTCTGGCGGCGCGGCCAATGAGATCGGTATGGCCGTTGGTGATGGGATCGAAGGTGCCGGGATAGATTACCTTGTTGGTCATGCTGCTGATTCCTGAAACCGGAAAACTGGTCGCATTATAGGGGCTGTTGCCGGTTTGTCGCGACCGGGATGGCGCGGATTTCGGGCGCTGATCGGCGGCCGGGGTCGCACAAATCGGAGCCCCGTGGCGTCTTCGCTTGAGAATCGCCCTGCATCAGGCAAGAATACCCGCATCGCGCATCAAGCCTCCTTCGCTGGTGACAGGGAGCATAGGGATTTTTTATGAAACGTATTCTGGTAGTCCGCAATGACAAGATTGGTGACTTCATGCTGGCGTGGCCGAGCTTTGCCATGCTCAAGCGCTCCATGGAGTGTCATGTGACTGCCCTGGTTCCCGCCTACACGGCGCCCTTGGCCCGCCTCTGCCCCTGGATCGACGAGATCATCCTGGATCCGGGTGCCCGGGCCGACAAGGAGCAGCAACGCGCCCTGCTGGCGCGCATCAAGGCGGCCGCCTTCGATGCCTCCATCTGCCTCTTCTCCAACACCCGCAATGCCAAGCTGGTGTGGAAGGCGCACATTCCCTACCGGCTGGCCCCGGCCACCAAGCTGGCCCAGGTGCTCTACAACCAGCGCCTGGTGCAGCGCCGCTCCCGCTCCCAGAAGCCGGAGTACGAATACAACCTGGATCTGGTGCGCCGCTTCCTCGCCGATCAGCATCAGACCGTGGTGGAGCCACAAGGACCCTACCTCGGCTTCGACCCCGAGAGCCTGCTGCAGGTGCGCGAGCAGGTCGCCGCCCGTCTCAGGCTCGACGCCAGCCGCCCCTGGCTGATGGTGCATGCGGGCAGCGGCGGCTCGGCCAACAACCTCTCCATCGAGCAGTACTCGCGCCTCATCATCAAGCTCAACCAGGCCTGTCCCGAGTTGCAGTGCGTGTTGACGGCAGGGCCGGGGGAGGAGGGGAAGGCGGAGCAGTTGGCGGCCGAACTGCTGGCCCATGGGGGCAACGGCTGGATCTATCGCTCCGACGAGGGGCTGCCGAAGTTCTGCCAGGTGATGGCCAACGCCGCCCTGTTCGTGGCGGGCAGCACGGGGCCCCTGCACATCGCTGCGGCCATGGACGTGCCGACCGTCGGCTTCTTCCCGGCACACCGTTCGGCAACGCCGCTGCGCTGGCGGCCGCTCAACGGCGAGGGGCGCCATCTGTCCTTCAGCCCGCCGGAAGACAGCGACCACCCGGAGGACATGAGCCAGCTCGATCCCAAGGCGATGGCGGCAGAGATCGCCCGCTGGGCGCAGCCCTTCTGGTGCGCCGAGCGCTGAGAGCGCACACAGAACATACAGACAGGGCCCCGCAGGGCCCTGTCTTGTATGGGGATGCGCCTTACTGGCAGGCCAGCCTACCGGACGTGGTCCCCGACAGCCCCCTTGACGGGCCGGCCCGGGCCCCGGGCAGGGGAAACCTGTCGGTATAAGCCGGAGTCGGGTCATGTTGCCAATATCCATGCATTCGGCTTATAGCGGCCAGTTTTCGTCCGTGGCGCCCGGGTTTGCGCCGTGAGCGGCCCCGCGAGGGCTGCGCCGATCCCTGGCCATGGGGTTTGCCCCTCGTCTCGCTGGAACAAGGGGTGAGTCATGAATGAGATCTGTGGGGCGATGCCCTATTTCGGCTGCTGGGGCTGCTGGCGAACCCAGAGATCGGCGTATTTGACGAAGGTGGAGTGGGCGGAGAGGATGGCCAGCAGCAGGCCCTGCTTGCCGTCGAGGAAACCGGCCTTGAGCAGGTACATCTTGAGGAAGCAGCCGACGGCGTGGACCAGCCCCTGGCCGAGGGATCCCTTCTTGCCGCGGGCGGTGCGCTGATCGGCCCATGCGCGGGCATAGCCGGCGGATTTGACCAGGTAGTGTTCCAGATCCCGGTAGGTGTAGTGGAGGAGGTCGCCCTGCAGGTTGACGATCTTCATGTTGGCGCGCACCTCCACCTTCTCGTGTACCAGCGCTTCGTTGTAGCCGGTCAGCGCCTTGGGGTAGAGGCGCAGCACCCGATCCGGGTACCAGCCGCTGTGGCGGATGAAGCGACCGAACACCCAGGAGAGGCGCGGGATGGAGTAGATGGTGTCGCTGGCCGGGTTGGCCATGACCCCCTGGATGGCTTCCCTGAGTTCGGGGGTGAGCCGCTCGTCCGCGTCCAGCCACAGCACCCACTCCGACTGGACATGGGACTGGGCGAGGCGGCGCTGACGGCCGAAACCGGGCCAGGTGGTGTTGACGAAGAAGCGGGCGCCAAATTCGGCGGCGATGGCCGGGGTGTCATCCTGACTGCCGGAGTCGAGAATGACGATTTCATCCGCCAGGCCTTCGAGGGAGGCGAGGCAGGCACGGAGGTTGTCGGCTTCGTTCTTGACGATCAGGACGGCCGCCAGGGTCGGTTTTTTCACAGGCAAGGGACTCTTGTTGGTGCCCGGCGGGCGGGTCATGCTCGGATTGGCGCCCATTCTAGCCTAAAACCCCGCGCGGGGCATGACCCGAGGGCCCGGTGGGCCCGCTTTTGAATGCGGGGGAAGGGAGATCTCTGCTACCCGGCAGTCGGTGGCCCAGGGCACGCCGTGTCCGGGTCGAAGAGGGCCTCAGGAGGGATGCGCGGGGGAGCAGATCCTGCCAGGGAGGCATTTTGCGGGAGCAGACGGGTATCTTCTGTTATTTCTTCGGCCTTTCTTGGGGCATAATCTCGCCCAGTAACGATCAACAGCCGGGCCAGTCCCGAGAGAAGACGCGCGATGAAGATATTGGTGATCGGCCCCTCCTGGGTCGGCGACATGGTGATGTCCCAGAGCCTCTACAAGGCGCTCAAGAGCAACCACCCGGGCAGCGAGCTCCATGTGATGGCGCCGGCCTGGTGCGTTGCGCTGCTGGAGCGCATGCCCGAGGTGGACAAGGCCATCCCCATGCCGCTTGGCCACGGTGACTTCAAGCTGGGGGCACGCCGCCGCCTTGGCAAGCAGCTGGCCGCCGAGCAGTACGATCAGGCCATCATCCAGCCCAATTCCATGAAGTCGGCCCTCATCCCCTGGTTTGCCAGGATCCCGGTGCGCACCGGCTGGAAGGGGGAGCACCGCTTCGGTCTGCTCAACGACATGCGCAGCAACAAGCAGGCCTTTCCGCTGATGGTGGAAGGATATGTGGCTCTGGCCTATCCCAAGGGGCAGATGAAGAGTCGGGACGACATTCCCGCTATTCCCCATCCCTCCCTGCACGTGGATCTCATCAACCAGGGCAAGGCGCTGGAGCGGCTCGGCCTGAATCGTGCTCGCCCCGTGCTGGTGCTCTGTCCGGGGGCCGAGTTCGGCCCGGCCAAACGCTGGCCGGAAGGGCACTACGCCGTGGTGGCGCAAAAGCACCTCGACGAGGGGTGGCAGGTGTGGATCTTCGGCTCGGGCAAGGACGTGGACGTGGCCAACACCATCCGCGATCGGATCAACCCCCTGTCGCGCCCCAACTGCCACGTGCTGGCGGGCAAGACCAGCCTGCACGAGGCGATCGATCTGATGGCGCTGGCCGGTCGGGTCATCGCCAACGACTCGGGCCTGATGCACGTGGCGGCCGCCCTCAACCGGCCGCTGATCGGCGTCTACGGCTCCACCTCGCCCCTCTATACCCCACCGCTGGCGGACAGGGTCGAGATCGTCCACACCGACATCGAGTGCCGCCCCTGCTTCAAGCGCACCTGCAAGTTCGGCCACCTCAAGTGCCTGATCGAGCTGATGCCGGAACAGGTCATCGAGGCGGGAAATCGGCTGGAGCGTGGGGAAACGGCAGATCTGACCATAGTGCTGCAGCCGGTGGAATCCTCCGCTGCTGAACCAGGTAATAGCTAGCATGATCTACCGGTTGCTCTACAACCTGCTGATCCACCTGGGGTTGCCCCTGGCGCTGCTGGCGCTCTACAAGCCCAAAAAAGGCAAGCCCGGCTTCGGGGCGCGCTGGGCCGAGCATCTGGGACAATTGCCGCCGACCGGACAGGAGGCTCCCCTCTGGATCCATGCGGTGAGCGTGGGGGAGACCCTGGCTATCACCCCCTTCATCCGCGCCCTCAAGGCCGAGCGCCCCGAGCTGCCCATCCTGCTCACCACCACCACCCGCACCGGCGCCGAACAGGCTGCCAAGCTCGGGGATCTGGTGGTGCACCGTTATGCGCCTCTCGACTACCCCTGGGCCGTCTCGGCGTTTCTGAGCACCGTCAAACCCCGCGCCCTCTGGGTGATGGAGACCGAGCTGTGGCCGAACTGGCTGGCGGCCTGCGAGGCACGCCACCTGCCGGTGACCATCCTCAATGCCCGCCTCTCGGAGCGATCCTGTCAGCGCTATGGTCGCTTCCAGGGCGCCTTCGATGCCCTGAACCGCCCGCTGACCCACCTGCTGTGCCAGCATCAGGACGATGCGGATCGCTTCCATCGGCTGGGGATAGGGCGCAACCGACTGGCGGTGACCGGCTCCATCAAGTTCGACATCCAGTTTGGCGACGAGGTACAGGCCAGGGGCCGTGCCCTGCGCCAGCAGCTGGGGGAGGCACGACCTGTCTGGATCGCCGCCAGTACCCACCAGGGGGAAGACGAGCAGGTGCTGGCCGCCTTCGATCGGGTACTCAAGGTCCATCCCTTCGCCCTGCTGATCCTGGTGCCGCGCCATCCCGAGCGTTTCGATCGGGTGGCCGAGCTGTGCGCCCCCTACGGTTGCGTGCGGCGTACGGCGGGCAGTGCGGTCGGCGAGAGCGACAAGATCTACCTGGGTGACACCATGGGCGAGCTGCCACTGATGCTGGCGGCGGCGGATCTCGCCTTTGTCGGTGGCAGCCTGGTGCCCGTGGGCGGTCACAACCTGCTGGAACCGGCGGCGCTGGGCAAACCCTGCTTGACCGGCCCCGTCTATTTCAACTTCAGCGACATCACCCGCCAGCTGGTGGCCCAGGGTGGCGCGGCCGTGGTGGCGGACGCCGAGGCGCTCGGCCACCGGGTGAGTACCCTGCTCGGCGATGCCCCTGCTCGCCGCGAGATGGGGGAGCAGGCCCGCGCCGTGGTGCTGCGCAATCAGGGGGCGCTGGCGCGCACCCTCTCCCATTGCCTCGCCAGCCTGGAAAGTGACGACTGAGGCGGGGCGGCGTGGTGGCCGCCCCGCCAGCATGTCTGCCAAACCCCGGGAGACAATCCGCGCCTCTTTCCTTTATGCTCTGCCCTTTGCCCCTGACCCTGTGATGCTCCGATGAACCGCGCTCCCCTGCTGTTGATGATACTGGTCACCCTGCTGGCCGCCGCTGGCTGGCTCTTCTCGAAAGAGGCGATTCGTGAACTGCCCACCGCCGCCTTTATCGGCAGCCGCTTCCTGCTGGCCGCCCTGCTGCTGTTGCCGCTCGCCTGGTTGCGCGAGCCGCCCCCCAGTGGCTCACAACTGCTGCGTGCCGCCGGGTGCGGCACCTTGCTCGGGGCCAGCCTGCTGTTCTGGGTTACCGCCATCAGCCAGAGCGATGCGCTCGGCAGCGGCGCCTTCATCATGAGCGTGGCCACCCTGATGGCGCCGCTCGCCGCCTGGGCCGCCTTCAAGGCCAGACCCGGCCGCCACTACTGGTTGACTCTGCCCGTGGCCGTCGCGGGTCTGCTGTTGCTCTCCAGCAGCACCCACTGGGGTGTGTCGCTCTCCCTGTTCTGGTTTCTGGCGGCGGCCGCCACCCTGGGGGTCCAGCTCGCGGTGCACCGCCATTTCGCCCAGTCCATCCCCCCTACCTGGCTCACCTGCATCCAGTTGGCGGTGACCGGACTGCTCGGCACCCTGCTCTCCCTGCTGACCGAGCAGTGGCCCGCCAGCATCGGCACTGGTATCTGGGGCTGGTTTGCGGCCAGCGTCCTGATCGCCACCACATTGCGCTACTGGCTGCTCACCCACGCCCTGAGCCGGATGACCACGGCCCACGCCGCCCTGCTGATGCTGCTCGAACCGGTCTGGACTCTTATCCTGAGCACCCTCTTCTATGACGAACCCCTGGGCTCCGCCAAGCTGGCCGGCGCCGGCCTGGTGCTGGGCGCCCTGGTGCTCTACCAGCTTCCCCTGCTGCTGCGCAGCCGAAGGCTGAAGTCACCGGTCTAGCCTGCGCGGGTGGGGGATGCATAGAAAAGAAGGAGAGGGTCTGCATGGCAGACCCTCTTTGCGTGATGGTACATGTCGGGCTCCCTTTGCTAGGGGTTGCCATCAGTCAAGCGGCTGAGCGCTGCGGGAAACGAGCATAAAAAAGGTTCATCGCGGCTTTCCGGGGAAGGCCGCCTTGATTTTCAGAAAAAAGTATTCTGAGTCCCTAAATCCAT